>CALEEC010000290.1 GCA_937949245.1 uncultured Gemmataceae bacterium
GCAATGTAGTTGGAATTACTTGGCCCAAGGAAGTGCGGATCACGACGCCCCGTCCAACGAAAACTTGTGAACCATAACCTACGGGGCAGAGTGCCAAAAAATTGGCAAAAGCAAAATTCGAGCAAATTTTTGCTGCTCTGAAACGTATGTAGGATGGATACAGAATCCATCGGAAAACCGAATCACATGGTTGATCCGTGGGAGATAAACGCACTATGGCGAAAGGTGACCATATCTTTGTTCATCTGTGTGGATTGTTGTCGCATCACGGCATCGACATTGGTGATGGCACCGTGGTGCATTGGTGCAGTGGGCATGAAGGGACGAAACATCTCGGCAACAAACTGATACGCAAAGCCGACGCCCAAATTCGCCGGACCTCGATGGAAGAGTTTTGCCAAGGTGCGACCCCCAAAGTACGGAAGTACACCTCATGTGCTGAACCCGACGAAGTGGTGAAACGAGCGTTGAGCCGGGTGGGCGAGTCGGGCTATCACCTCCTGTGGAATAACTGCGAACATTTCGCGACGTGGTGCAAAACTAGTCGTTCGGCAAGTGCGCAAGTCGATGCCGTGGAACGACAAGTGATCGCGACTGGCATGAAAATTGTGGCCCAAGAAATCGCCCCAAAAACCGGCAGCACATTGGTAGCCAAGACCCTCTCGCGGGGAGCGCCCCCTTGGCTGCTCATTGCCGATGGAGCACAACTCGTGACCGAACTTGTAGCAATGAACTGGTTTGAGCAAAAACCCGAGGATGCGAAGAAGACTGGTCAGGCGGTCGGTTGTCTCGGTTCCGTGGGCATCGGTGCTGCGATGGCCGGTCCAATAGGAGCTGTAGCAGCATTGGCGTGCTGGGGGATGGGCGAAATATTCGGCGAACTGTTCAGCTAATCAAGCTCCGTCGAACTGTTCAGCGAATCCAGCTGGTCATAGCGGACGCAGCAGCGGATCTCCGCCAGCAGTGGGCCAATGATTTCCAGAGGAAGGACATTCTTATGAAGCGAAACTTGGTTATGTTTGCCGTCTTCGTTGCAGCCGGGGGCAGTTGTTGCCTGACCGGCTGCGTAGGAAGTTCAGACCGTCCAGCGTCCGTAGAGCAAAAGGGTAATCCCGAGGCGACTCGCGTCTGTTGGGACAAATGTTCGGAGATTGTCCGCAAACAGGGTGAAGTGCTGAACGAGATGTGGTTCAAAGACTTCCGCCCCGGCGACGTTTCGCAAGTTTACCAAGACACCGCGAACCAATTGAAAGCTGTGCCTGTCTTCCAGGTCGATGTTCGGGTTGTCCGACATGTCAACCTGGCCATCAGTGGCATGCGAAAGATCGGTGGAATCCTCGAAGCCCAAGGCTCGGCGAAATTGAGGGACGAGTTCCTTCCGTCGGAAATCAGTGTTTTCGGGCTGATCGTCATCCGGCGTGCCCCCACTGGGGCGGCCGCGATCATCCACCAGACTTTGCTTTCCGTGGAGAACGAACTGCGTGCGTCCGAGAAGGCGGTCAGCGATCAGGTTCGTTCGATGTACGGCATCGAGTTACGGCCATGGCCATGGTAAAGCGGATGATGATTGCGTGGAGTATTGTTGCCCTGATTGGAAGCATTTGGGGCCTTGTGTACCTGCGGCGAATTAGAGATCGCAAAATCCTTCTCGCGATAAAACAGGCCATCAGAAAAACCAATGCCGACGACGAAAACGAGCTTCTGTAGCGAGATGGAACTTGGTCGACTCCGTCATGATCCAGACAGAACTTGAATCATCAGTAGCAGACAACGGCGGGGCAGAAGGCGTTTATCCAAACTTCCAGCTTGCCAATCCCCGCCGCGGCTAAGCTAAGCGTGGTTGATATGACAACATGCTGGAGGTGAATCCTCAATGAACAAAGTCGAGATTAATTGCCAACGTTGCGATCAGCGACTCTGGGTGCCCTCGGAACCGGAAGGCGACATCACCGTGACCTGTCCCCAATGCCGGCACCGCTGGAGCATGTCCAAATCGCTGCTCAAGGAACTTGCGACTGCCTTGGTAATGGGAGCCGCTTGGGAAGCTGGGAAAGAAGCCGTGCAGGCAGCGGATCCCTTTGGCATCAATACACCGAATGCGTCCGTGGCCTCTGCACCACCGGTCATGCAACCTTCTGCGCCTACGCAGCTTCCCATGACGGGGACCGAGGGAACCTCTGGGGTTCCCTCGGATGACGGCAGCATCTTGGAGACGATTGGCGAATTCTTCGTTGAAATTCTGAGTGGCCTATTCGGGGGATGATGTACACGTTCACCGGATTGATGCTCTGCGGTGCTTGCACAGTATTGGACGTGGCGGACACCGATCTTCCAATTTGCAGATAGGCGCGAAATTTCCAGCAGGGGGACAGACACGGGGGGCTAACGCCTCCCGCTCAAAGAACTAGATGCATAAAGCATTTCGACTACTGGCACATCTGAATACGCGGAAAATGTCGCGTCTCCGGCAGTATCTGCACTCCGGCGAGCATGCATTCTCCAATCGGCTGGTCGACTCACCTTCCGCGAAGCACAAACCTTCGGGTGCCAAACCGATTCATCCGATACCACGCCACGAGATTCGCAAGAGGCGGCGTCCCCCTCAATCACGCCATCTTTCACCGGACGAGCGGAGCGTTCTGCCGAGGGGAGGACGGAAGTGAATGTTCCCCCGGCGGGCGAGTCGATGACTTCGCTGCCGTCGCGTGGCGATGGAGCGGGCATTCTTCCTAAGATATTCACGGAAGACACTCTTGCTTTCGTTGCGGTCGCGGAAGAAAGTGAAAAGCATCTCTGAGATAGCATTCGCGAGGGCTGCGGAGCACAAGGGGACGACTCCCGAGCAGGGCGTAGCCGGGCCGGCTGTGCTGGAGCTGTCGGGAAGTTGGACGCTCTACAAGGCTTCCGTATCTATGCAACTGATTCTTCGCAGCGGCGGGCAGACCGGGGTCGATCGCGCTGCGCTCGACCTCGCCGTACGTCTCGGCCGACCTTATGGCGGATGGTGTCCGCGCGGTGGTTGGGCCGAGGACTTTCCGACTGCTCCGGGATTACTGCGGGTCTATCCGCACCTGCGCGAGACGCCTTCCCCTTTGCCAGAACAACGTACCGCCTGGAACGTCCGCGATAGCCATGCCACCCTCATTCTCAGCCGTGGCAACGAATTAGAACGCTCGCCGGGAAGCATGCAGACGCGGCAGTATGCGGAACTGATCTTCCTTCGGCCTTGCCGGGTCGTCGACATTTCTCAGTCGGCCGCGGTCGAAACCACACGCGATTGGCTGACGCGGCTGGCCGGCACTCTGGGCAGTGAGGAACTGTGGCTGAACATTGCTGGCCCTCGCGAGTCGCAGGCTCCCGGCATTTATGCCGAGGCGAGCCGGTTTCTGGCTCAGTTGCTGTCGCCAGATTGCTTGGATGGCGACAGGAACGCTAGAGCGGCACGTTGATGCTTGAATCGTCGTATTTTCGATAATGACGTGAACCGCACGTTCATGTTTGGAAGTGGACGTTCTTGCAAATTATTTGGACGGTAGCGTTCTCGCGGTGCGATTGAGTATTTAGGGAAATTCGTGGAATCTTGGTTCTTCCCAGTCGATGCATCATTCGAGGAACTACCATGTCGTCCGTTTTGAGAATCGGTAGTAAGGGACCGGAAGTCGCTCGCTTGCAACGGTTGCTCAATCAGAAGGTGCAACCAAGCCCGAACTTGGTTGTTGATGGCGATTTCGGCAATCGCACCGATGCCGCCGTGCGTGCGTTTCAAAGATCGCGTGGCCTGACGGTCGACGGTGTCGTTGGTCCCCGGACGTGGGCCGCGTTGGAAGCCTCAACGCCAGGAGGCGGAAGCAGTTCGGGAACCTCGGGAGGCGGCGCGCCGAGCAGTGGCACGGGCAATTGGCCGACCAGCGGTCTGCCCGCGGTCAAAGGGGCGGCCAAACTCGCGATGAGCGACTTCGAGCGTGCCGCCCGAGCACTGAATTGCGAGATTGCTTGCGTTCGTGCCGTGGCTGAGGTCGAAGCCGGTGGAGCCGGATTTTTGCCATCCGGCAAACCGAAGATCTTGTTCGAGGCCCATATCTTCAGCAAATATACGGGGGGTCGATACAATGCCTCGCATCCGAACATCTCCTCGCCGACCTGGAATCGCGCGCTGTACGGAGCATCGGGAGAACATCAATACGAGCGTTTGGCTCAGGCGATGGCGCTGGATCATCAAGCGGCCTTGAAATCGGCGTCGTGGGGCATGTTCCAGATCATGGGCTTCAATCATGCGAGCGTCGGCTATCCGACGGTGACGGCCTTCGTAGATGACATGTATGTGAGCGAAGGCAAGCACCTCGATGCGTTAGTCAAGTTCCTGCAAAGGAACGGCCTGGACAAGGCATTGCGTGAGAAACGCTGGGCCGACTTCGCCCGCGGCTACAACGGTTCCGGCTACGCGGCCAACCAATACGACGTGAAACTCCAACGCGCCTACGAAAAATACTCCCGGTCGAGATAATTTCCTGTATCTCCCTGAATTGCAATTTGCACGACAACTATTTCTTCAACCGGGGACCGTGACAAACCACCCAAGAGTTGGTCAAGCAGAAGCAAGGCTCCAGTGAGGTGGTTTGTCAATGGCGTCATTAGTTGCGCGACTATCAGCACGTGCCGCTGCCGGACGGCTTCTCCAGCGAGGTGGTTTGTCGATGGCGTCATTAGTTGCGGTTGTTTAGCCCCGATTGATCTATCAGTAGCACGGGGCTATTCCGTGGCAATCGGCATCGGCGTCTACCATCGCAGAACACAGCAGGGAGTGGGTCGGATATCTCTCAGAGCATGCCGCACGGGAGCTGCAGCAATGTTACGCTGGTTTCCGTGGGGAGAATGCATCACTAGAATAACCGCGGTGAATCGGCCGCGGATCGTGCGAACCGGACGACAGAAGCGCGGTATGCTCCCATCGATTCTCTTCATCCCAGGAGCGCCCCCATGTCAGTGTTAGACCAACTACGGCAGCATCATATTTCCCGTTCGGCAATGGCGGTGCTGCGGGCCGCTGACGATGCGGGACGCCTCACGATCGTCGAATCGGTTGAGCAACTCCTCGCCTTGGCCGCTCCAGCCGACCAATGCGATCCGCAAGGCTACTTCACCGTCGGCTATGAGGTTCCCGGTCGTGGCTTCGTGGCCGAAGCACGCGTCTGCCGGGTTCGCAATGGCATCGCGGCAAACTACCTGGAACCCTACATGCGTCGGCGCGACGCCGATTGCATGGTCATCGCCGATGAAAAAGCCACCGACAAGCCGACGTTCAAAAGCCGTTTCGGCAGAGACTTTGCCCCCGTGCGGCAAGAGACGCTCGATTGGCTCAAAACTCAGCCGATCGCTTGCTTCTTCTTCGAGTCGGGCTTGCCGGGACAAGCGCTCAACGGATTGGCCATCTGCCCCGCTAATGCCGGTTTCTTCGCGCTGGGCTTGGCCATGCTTCAAGGAATCAAGCTGCTTTCGCACTTGCGTGAACAAGGCGAAAGATACCGCATCGGTGCCATCGTTTACACCGCCCCGGTGTTTCGGCACACGCATTTCGGCGGCAAGCAAGTCGTGGTTCACAATCGCCGACAAGAAGAGGTCGGCCTGCACGAGTTGTTCAGCTACAACCTCTACCCCGGGCCGTCGGCCAAAAAAGGGGTCTACGGCATGCTACTGACGTTGGGCGAACGTGCCGAGGTGCCCTGGACCACCGCCCATTGTGCCACGGTGCAAGTAATCACTCCCTACGACAACGTCACCACCATCATGCACGAAGGGGCCTCTGGGGGCGGCAAAAGCGAAATGCTCGAAGTGATGCACCGCGAACCCGATGGGCAAGTCCGCCTGGGGACCAACACCGTCACCGGCGATCAACGCTTCCTCACCTTGCCGCGTGGGTGCGAGCTTCGCCCCGTGACCGACGATATGGCCCTGTGCCATCCCAAACTGCAACATCGCGACGGTTCGCAACGCCGACTGACGCTCATCGATGCCGAACAAGGCTGGTTCGTACGCGTCAACCATATCACCCACTACGGCACCGATCCGAACTTGGAACGACTGACGATTCATCCCCCCGGGCCGTTGCTGTTTTTGAATATCGATGCCGCACCGGGTTCGACGGCGTTGATTTGGGAACATATCCAAGATGCTCCCGGTTCGCCGTGCCCCAATCCGCGAGTGATTCTGCCCCGGCACTACGTTCCTGGAGTGGTGAACGAACCCGTGACGGTGGACATTCGCAGTTTCGGCGTCCGCTGTCCGCCATGTACCCGGCAAAATCCTACCTATGGCATCTTGGGTTTGTTCCATGTGCTGCCCCCAGCGTTGGCTTGGTTGTGGCGTCTGGTCGCGCCGCGAGGGCATGGCAATCCGTCGATCGTGGCCACTGAAGGGATGCAGTCGGAAGGGGTCGGGTCGTATTGGCCGTTTGCTACGGGTCGCCGAGTCGATCAGGCCAACATCCTGCTGCAGCAGATCATGGAGACGGCCTCGACGCGGTTTGTGCTGATTCCCAATCAGCACATCGGTTGTTGGAAAGTGGGATTCGCGCCGCAGTGGATTGCTCGCGAATATTTGGCACGTCGCGGGAGCAACTCGTTCCGCCAGGAGGAATTGCTTGCGTCGCGGTGTCCGCTGTTGGGGTACCACTTGCCCAAAATTCAGGTGGAAGGGCAGACCATCGGCACTTGGTTTTTCGATGTCGCGTCGCAACCCGAAGTCGGCGAGGAAGCCTATAACGCGGGTGCCCGGATTCTGACGGAGTTTTTCCATCGGCAACTGAAGGAGTTCCAGCACCCCGACTTGGCCCCATTGGGGAAGCAAATGATCCAAGCATGCCTCGACGGCGCAACGCTATCGGACTACGAAGCATTCGCACCGCTGGCGTAAGGGATGCTACTTGGCAGCCACGGTGGGCGGACGCGACGCCGCTTGGAGGAAGATGCCAGAATCCTCCTGAGCAGCGGGCATTAGCCCGCCGTGTTAATCCCCGCCGTAGTGCCGTGTCTGTCTCGCCGTGGGGTTGGTTGATTTCGCCACGGCACGAGAATCGGGGTTGACACTCGCGGCGAAATCTTCTAACAGATATCCTATTTCCTATACTGGGCACGATTCCTTCGACGGGCCTCGCCTGGGCTGGGCCGATCAACTCTGGAGAACTGGCATGGATGCCATCCGTCATCCCGATGTGCCGCTGTGCGATCTGCTGACTCAGTATCGCTCCTTGCAAGCGGAGGTGGAACAAGCCGTCTGTCGTGTGCTGGCTTCCGGCCAAGCGATTCTTGGTCCCGAAGTCGCCGCTTTGGAAAAAGAAGTGGCCGACTATTGCGGTGCCGCTTACGCGGTAGGCTGTGGTTCGGGCACCGATGCCATCTCGTTGGCACTCCATGCCCTCGATGTCGGACCCGGTGACGAAGTGATTCTTCCGCCGTTCACCTTCTTCGCTACCCTCGGTTGCGTGCTGCGTACCGGAGCCAGACCTGTCTTTGCCGACATCGATCCGCAAACGTACAACATCGATCCGCTCCAAGTCGCCAACAAGATCACTCCGCGCACCAAAGCGATTTTGCCGGTGCATTTGTACGGGCAAACGGCCGACATGGAACCGCTGTGGCGTATTGCCGAACGGCATCATATTGCCATCATCGAAGACGCGGCCCAGGCTTTCGGGGCGGAATATCAGAAGAAACGCACCGGCACCCTGGGAGCGATCGCTTGCTTCAGCTTTTATCCCAGCAAAAACCTGGGAACTTACGGCGATGCCGGCATGGTCGTGACCAACGATCCCGACTGGGCCAACAAGATGAAGGCTCTGCGGGTGCATGGCATGGAGCCGAAATACTATCACAAATACCTCGGCTGGAATGCTCGCCTCGACGCGATTCACGCAGCGATTCTGCGAGTCAAACTGCCCCACATCGAGCGCTGGACCGCCCAACGCCAAGCCGCAGCCCAACGCTACGACCAACTCATCGAACAAGCGCATCTGACTCAATGGCTGACTCGACCGGTCGTCAAACCGCAACGTCGGCATGTGTTCAACCAATACATCGTGCGTGTCGCTAAAGGACAACGCGATGCCTTGGTGAAGCATCTGAAGAGCGAAGGTATCGGGTGCGAAATCTACTATCCGCTATCGCTGCATTTGCAAGAATGCGTTCGCCACCTGGGCTATCAGGTCGGCGATTTCCCCGCGAGCGAAGAGGCTTCACGCGAAGTGCTGGCTTTGCCGATATTCCCCGAAATCACCCTTGAACAACAGAAACGCGTGGTCGAGCTCTGCGCCGCCTTCGTTCGACGGCACAATCGTTTGGCCGCCTAAAGGCGAACCACTTTGGACGCTGCGATTTCCTTAAAATCGGCTTCGTTTCGCCGCGACAACGATCCGGCACGTCTAGGCATCATTGCCGACTCCGAGTCGTCTGCGCTGCCCGCGGCTCACGGAGGCTTGCCGCTATTGCCTTGGCTGTTGGCCTTGTTGTTGACGGTGGTCAATCTGGCCAAACCGCTCGCTATCGACGATCCGGCGTATCTGATCTTCGCCCGGCACTTGCGCCAACAGCCGACCGATCCGTATGGTTTCTCCATGCTTTGGGGGGAACACTTTCGGCCGGCCATCGAAATTCTCATGCCGCCGGTGGTGCCCTATTGGTTGGCTGGGGGATTAGCCGTCGTCGGTGAACAACCCACGCTGATGAAAGTGTGGATGTTCCCGTTCGCGGCTCTGTTGGCTTGGTCGATCGCGGCTTTGGCAGCGCGCTTTGCCACCGCGTTGGCTCCAGCAACCACCTTAGCCATCGTCGCTTCGCCGTTGCTGCTGCCGATGCTCAATCTGATGCTCGATGTGCCCGCGTTGGCGTTGCAACTGACGGCGTTGGAATTGGCTCTGCGAGCCTTGGAGCGGTCGTCATGGCGTGGGGCACTGGGCGCGGGCATTGTCGGGGGCTTGGCCATGCAGACGAAGTACACCGCGTTCGCGGTGGTGCCACTGTTGGCCTGGGCCGGTTACTGTGCCGGCCGATTCCGTTGGGGCTTGGGATCGGCTAGCATCGCCCTAGGCGTGTTCGTCTCGTGGGAAGTGGCCCTGCTCGTGCAAGCGGGCCAATCGCACTTTCTCTACCATCTGACCCACCCAGCGAATGCCGGCGGTTCGTGGTTGGCCGCGAAATCGCAGTTGTTCGCTCCGTTGCTCGCGTTTCTCGGCGGCCTGATGCCTTGCGTTCTCTGGTGGGCCGCCTTGGCCAACCGACGCGATGACCGCAGGGAGGTTTGCGATTGCCGTGGGGAAGGCCACGATGGCCGCAGTTGGTTCCGCGATGGCCGCAGTTGGTTCTGCGAACGCCGTGGTTGGATCGCGAGCATCGCACTGACCGGACTGGGACTGTCCGCTCTCGTGTTGCTGCCGGCCGAAGCCCAAATTTTCGCTCGTTCGCCGACCGGGGCCGAACGCTGGACCTTACCCAATGTGGTGTTCGCGGTATGGGGAGGGATGTTTGCCATCGCGGTGGGGAAAGCCTTGCTCGCCTTGCTATTGCGTCGCGATGGCACGCCGCGGCACGGACCATCGACCGCGACGGCATGGTTGTTGGCCGGTTGGTGGCTCATCGAGATCGGCGGATATTTCGCGTTGTCCCCGTTCCCCGCGGCACGTCGGGTGCTGGGCGTCGCCGTGGTGTCAGCCTTGCTGGTAGCCTGTTGGGCGAGCCGACGTTGGCGTACTTCGCTACAGTGGGAATGGACTGTCAGCGGTATCCTGTCGCTGACTGTGGCCTTGGGAATCGCCTGGGCCGATCGGCAAGAAGCGTTCGTCGAAGTCCGCCTCGTTCATGAGGCCGTAGCAACGGTCGAGGCATTGGCCGGGACCGAGCCAAGAACCGAACCTGAAACCAGCCCCAGGACCGAGCCGAGAACCGGCCCGATGATCGAACCTATCATCGAGTCAACGACCGGTTGGGCCGAACCGCGAACGGTCTGGTTCGTGGGGTTGTGGGGGTGGTCGTATTACGCCGAGCGTGCCGGTTTCCGTCCTTGGGATGTGGGACGTTCGCCACTGCGTCCGGGCGACTGGGTTTTGGTGCCGTGGGGCGATCGTCCGTCGAAGCCAACGTTCGATACCTCCTCGGCCGATTGGCAACCGCTGGCCGAGGTCCGCTTGGCCGATCTGCCCCGGCTGCAACTGGTACCGCAGTGGTACGGAGGCAAAATGCCTTTTCGCCGACGTGGAGACGAAGCGATCGGCTTTACGCTATACCGCGTCCGATCGTCGAGGCACTAAAGCCGACGACATCAGTCGTCGGGGGGTTTTTCAGGAGCCGACCACGCCAGTCGTCGCGTGTTTTTTCAAGAGCGACGACGCCAGTCGTCGAGGGTGTTTTCAATCAGTCGTCGGGTGTCTCTGCAAACCCGCGGACTGGCGTCCGCGGCTCCTATCGTCACGTAACGATCCTTGGAACCGACCACGCTAGTCGTCGGGGGGTATCTGAATCTCCGGCGACTAACGTCAGCCGACACGCCTAGTCGCCGCAACTCTTGGCTAGGCAAGTCGATCCGGCGATGCGGTTTGCTGCGTCACTCGCGGTCACTCGCGGATGATACCCTGGGCCGACAGATAGTTTAGCACCTTGGCCACGGCCTGGGCCGGCGAGAGCGTGCCCGTGTCGATGGTCAATTCGGGGTTCAACGGAGGTTCGTAAGGATCATCGACGCCGGTGAAGCCCATCCCTTTGCCGGAAGCGACCGCGGCTCGCGCTTGTTTGTACAACCCCTTCGGATCGCGGGCTTCGCAGACTTCGATCGGCGTGTTGACATAGATTTCAACAAACGGAATCGGCCCGGTTTTGTGGGTCTGGTGAATCTTGCGGGCCGCATCGCGATCTTTGCGATAAGGACTAATGAAGCTGGTGATAGCAATTAAACCTGCGTCAGCAAAGAGTTTGGCGACTTCGCCGATGCGTCGGATGTTTTCCTCGCGATCCTCGGCCGAGAAACCCAAGCCAAAGCGTTTGGCCGCGGCCTCGGAGGTGCCGCGGGTGTCGATGAGAATTTTGGGGCTAGCATTCAATCCGAAGCGGATGTTGTCGCCGTCCAGCACATAAGCAGCATGTCCGCGTTGGATCAACACTTGTTCCAGAGCTACGGCAATGGTGCTTTTGCCCGATCCGGACAAACCGGTAAACCAGATCGTCGCGCCGGTTTGTTTGAGCAGTTGCTGCCGTTCTGCCGGAGTGACCGAGCCGTCGTGCCAAGTAATTTGCGTTGCCAGAATTTCGCTCATGAACCCAGCTTCCTTTGTCGTTGCCGATCAAGACGGTATGCGAATCGGTATCTAGGCAACAGTACAAAGGCAAACCACGTCGGCAAGATCGGCAAGAAAAATCCCCCGCTACGGCGTTGAGGAATCACCCGAAGACGTGTGACCGAGTAAGCA
>CALEEC010000291.1 GCA_937949245.1 uncultured Gemmataceae bacterium
TGCGATTGCTCCGTCCTACGACCGCAGCCGGGTCCAAGCAAATCCATCAGGTCAACCGTGAGAAGATTACCTCAGACAACCTCCCGCTGGGCTAGGCGGGGATGGGGGTCTTGTCGATGATGTCTCGCAAGACGGCGAACACCGGATTTTCTTGTCCCGTCGGATTCCAGCGGGGCGAAACGAGGCGATGCGCTAACACTGGCACGATCAGTTGCTTGACATCGTCCGGCACGACGTAATCGCGTCCGTGGATCAAGGCCAACGCTTGGGCGGCACGATACAGGGCCAATGCCGCTCGCGGACTGGCACCGAGCGTAATATCGGGATGCGTTCGCGTTTGATGCACGATTTCGAGGATGTAGTCGGCCAAGGCATCGGCAACCTTGACGGTACGCACCTGACGTTGCAGGGCAATGACATCTTCGGCGTGCAGCACGGCTTGGAGACGTTCGACCGGTTCGCCTTCGCGGTGCTGCGTCAGCATTTTGCGTTCCGCTTCGCGGTTGGGGTAGCCAAGCCGAACCCGCATCAGGAATCGATCCAACTGACTTTCCGGCAACGGATAAGTCCCTTCAAACTCATACGGATTCTGGGTGGCCAGCACCAGAAAGGGCGGCCCCAACGGACGCGTTTGACCATCGACCGACACTTGGCGATCGCTCATCGCTTCCAACAAAGCCGACTGCGTTCGCGGTGTCGAGCGATTGATTTCGTCGGCTAAGACCACTTGAGCAAACAACGGCCCCTGTTGAAAGATAAAGGTTCCCGTGGGTTGATGAAACACGCTCACACCGATCAGATCGCCGGGCAACAAATCGGGAGTGAACTGAATACGGTGAAAGCTACAGGCCAGCGATCGGGCAATGGCCTTGGCCAACAGCGTCTTGCCAACTCCCGGCACGTCTTCCAACAGCAAATGCCCCTCGGCCAACAGCGTTACCAATGCCAATTGAATGACATCTTCTTTCCCCAGGAGCACCGAAGCGATATTCGTTTGCAGTCGCCCCAGACGATCCGCGACATCGGCCATAGCCAGCGAAGCAGGAGCCGACACCGCTCCTGAACTAGGCTGAGCGAGGCTTGGCGAAGCAGTCATCAGCACCTAACGCCTCGGAAGATCGAATACACCACCATTGCCGATAGTATACGCGCTCAGCTCCCCTGCGGCGAGTGACACGGCATTGGAAAGGGATCGCTGCATTTAGGTTCCCGTTCGTGGGTCGGCCATCCACGCGCCGTTTTTCCTCGACCCTCCAAGTTTGTCATTGCAAGAGCGAAGCATACTTTCCAAAATGGATTGTCGCAGCCTCACCCCCAAATGGAGTGTCGTAGCCTTAACGACGACGACGTTCGGCTCAAAACTCTGCTGTTGCCTTCTGCGGCTGCTAGGGAGAATCCCGCGATGCGTTTTTGGTTCTGCCTCCTGCTGCTGACCGCAGTATTTGCCAACTCCATTCCCGCGGCGGTGCCGGGCATCGACGTTGCCGCTGGTTACGTCCTCGAGGAATTTTGCGATACGTCAATGACGCCCGACGTCTGGGCCATGACCATCGACGACCAAGGCCGCATCTATGTGTCAGGACGCGGTTACATCCGACGGCTCATCGACAGCGACAACGACGGCAAAGCCGATCGCGTCGAAGACGTGCCCAACGCCCCCAAAGTCGGCGCGATGGGGTTATGGCGCGACCCCGATGCCCTGTTCTTCGTGGCTGACGGCGGCTTATGGCGCATTCCCATGCGGGGCGATACGGCTATCGGGCCGGTACAACGCTTGCTCTCCCTACGTGCCCAAAGCGAACACGACGCCCATGCCGTCCGCCGTGGTCCTGACGGCTGGTTGTACGTCTTGTGCGGGGATAATGCGGGAATCGATCGGCTCTTTCCCCAACTGCCGCTCGCGACGGCCGACCGCCCCGGTAGCATCGGCCAGCCTACCCGTTCGCCGAAATCGCCGATCCAAAAGCCGATCGCCGGCTGCCTGGTTCGGCTCGACCCGACGTTGACCCGCGTGGAAATCGTGGCCGACGGCTTTCGCAATCCCTACGATTTCGACTTCGATGCCCACGGTGAGCCTTTCGTTTACGATTCCGACAACGAACGCTGCGTCGGTTTACCGTGGTACGAGCCAACGCGGTTGTATCACCTTCGGCCGGGAGCGAATCACGGTTGGCTGTTTGCCCAAGGTTCGGCCAAATGGCGCAAAGCACCGTACTACTGCGATGTCGCCGAACCGGTGGTCACCCTGGGCCGAGGTTCGCCGACGGGAGTCGCTTTCGATCGCTTTGCCCGCCCCGATGCTGAGCAGCGGCCGGCGTTCTTTCTGGCCGACTGGACCTTTGGCCGACTCGATCGCGTGACCTTGACGCGGCACGGTTCGACCTACCGCGGCACCGTCCAGACGATTTTGCGTTCGACCGGCAGCAATGGGTTTGCTCCGACCGCGTTGGCGTTCCATCCGCAGCGGGGCGAACTCTTTCTGAGCATCGGCGGGCGTGGCACCCGCGGCGGTGTGTATCGCCTGAAACCGACGACGCCTTCCGGGCCGCTGCTGCCTCCCGTGCGGTTCCAACGGCAGTGGGCCGACGAACTCGATGGTCCCAAGCCTTTGCCCTTGCCGATCGATTGGTCGAAGCGGTCTGCTGCTGAACGGGTGACACTGTTGCACCATCTGCTACGTTGGTCCGAAAGGTATCCAGCGGCAGAAATCGAAGCCGCGATCCGCGTTCACGGGCAAACGACGGATAGACCGACCCGGCAAGTGTTGGTTGCGCTGCTTCGCCGACTACCGGCCCCGGAACGCCGTCGTTTGGCGAATCTGGCCCAAACTCCGCGAGAACACCTGCTGGTAGCTTGGGCCGACAGCGAAGCTCCCTCGGCCGAGTCATGGAAACATTGGTGGACCGCTTTCCTCGACCCGAACTGCGACGATGCAACTCGCCTCGAAGCCTTCCGCGTGTACCACCTTTTGGCCGGGGGGTTGCCCGCTCCCCCCTATGTCGGCAAAGCCGTGGAAGGCTATCGCGTTGCTCGGACACGCCCTCAGGTGGAAGCCTTGCATCCATTCCCCCCTGCCGAGCAGTGGCTCCCCAAGTCGTTGCTGCAACCCCGGCGTGGTCCCGATGGCACGATGCTACCTCCGTTACCTGCGGAACTACGCCGAGAATGGATTCGCTGGCTGGGCATCCTTCAATTCCCCCTCGAACAACTTCCCGAGTCTCTATGGGCCGAGTTCTGGCAACAATCGGCAGTAGAACAACTCCACGCTCTGATTGCCTTAACCGGAATGAGCGGCAAGCTGTCCGGCAAACGTATCGACGATCTGGCTCAAGTACTGATGCCATTGCCGGCACGCTATCGCCAAGAGCAGATCACAACCGATCGAAATTGGCCGATACGTGTCACGGAAATGCTGAACCTGCTTCCCGCAAAAGCAGCGATCTTCGCCGCGATCGTGGCTCGGGTCGACCCGGCGAGCGCGTCCGATGCGGGCAAAGAGTGGATCCCTGACATTTTGGTATCGGCTCTGAACTCTGCGTCGTTCCCAAGTTCAGGTTCAGGGAAAGGTGAGTGGGAAGATGGAGCAACGCCCCAACGATTACGCCAGCAACTCGCGCAGCGATTGTGGCAGTTGCATCAAGCCGGCCGAGGTGTGACCTGGACACCGACCAAAATCGCCCTGCTGGACGAACTACCGGCTTCCCGGGTGTGTCCGCTGTTGCGTCAGTTGTGGCAGACCCAGCGCGAAGAAACTGCTGTGCTGCTATTGACCCAGTCGCCCAGCACTGAGGATGCCCCAGCGTATGTGGAAGCATTGGCCTCGGCACGCCCCGACGTGGTCCGTGCCGCGATCGCGGCACTGCAATCGCTGACATGGAAACCTTCGGACGCGGACCAGATCGCGTTGTTCCGCCTGCTGTACCGTCGCACGGCCGACCGAGAGCCGAAACTAGTCTACCCCTCGGCACTCGCCTTGCTGCGGAAATGGAACCCCAACAGCCCCGATTCCGACGATGCGACCGTGTGGTTGCACTGGTTGCAGGAAAAGCATCCCGAGTGGTTCGCCCGGTTGGGTCCCGCAGACGGTGTGGATGTCGCCGCTTGGCGTAAGCGGTTGGCCCAACTCGATTGGAGCCGTGGCGATGCGCGACGTGGGCAAGCGGTGTTTCAGTTGGCCCGTTGTTCCGCGTGCCACAACGCCGCGAACGCTGTAGGGCCCGATCTAACCGGCGTGGCCCAGCGTTTTTCTCGCGAAGATCTGTTCACCGCCATTGTTCAGCCCAGCCGCGACATTTCGCCCCGCTATCAAGCGACGCAGATCGAAACCAAATCGGGACGCATCTACCTGGGCATGATTGTCTACGATGCCCCCGATGGCACTCTGTTGCAGATCGATGCCGATACCACCGTCCGCATTGCCGGCCAGGAGATCGAATCGCGTAGCCTCAGTTCGATTTCTTTGATGCCGACCGGCCTGCTCGATCGGCTCAGCGACGAGCAAATCGTCGATCTGTACAGCTATCTTCGCAGTCTCGGTGCCCCCGCGAATGCATCGACGAAGTAACGCCCCCCAGTCTGCGCTAGCTCAGTGCCCAACTCCCATCGCATTGCCCGAAATGCGGAAATGCTCCCTCCCGGCAATTTTCGCTTGCGATCGTCGGCCGGATGGCTTCAATAAGGGAGCGATTCTGCGCCCACACCTTCCTTTTGTCGCGGATGAACCCCATGACGAACCGACTCTGTTGTGTAGTTGCATGGCTCTGTCTCGGCGGAATCTATTGGAACGCCCCCATCGCGGCCGAACCACCGAAGAAGGACGCCAAAGCTGACCCAATGCTCGTTAAGTTGGATCGACTCTCGTCAATGCCTCCCAACGAGTGGCAAGCGGAGAAGCCGAAAAATCGCTTACGCAGCCATCAGTTTCGCTTGCCGAAAGTCTCCGGGGACAAGTACGACGCCGAGATCGCGATCTTGCCCGACGTGCGCGGCACCCCAGAACAAAACTTCGCCCGCATCCGCGGTATGTTCGTCCCCGAAGAAGGACGAGATCCCAACCAAATGGGGAAAGTCGAGAAGTTCAAAGTGGCCACGGCCGACGTGACTATGTTGGACATCACCGGCACCTGTCTGTACAAAGAGCAGCCTTTCAATCCGAAAGAACAAGCCGAATTACGCCCGAACTTTCGCATCGTATCGGTGATCTTCGA
>CALEEC010000292.1 GCA_937949245.1 uncultured Gemmataceae bacterium
ATAAAATCATGCGAACGTGGTTGATGACTAACACCTATTACGGCACTTGGTTGCCCGGCGATGCACGAGGATCGGTAACAAGTGTACGCGACGTTCGTGATGGCGAGCCGGTTCGTGAAGTTCGCATCGAACACGATTTGCCCGGAACGCCATGGGAAGAAGAGATTCCCGGTCTTTATCGAGCAGCACAAGAACAATTGAAGGGACCGCCCATTTACTTCGATACCGAAAAAGCTCAGATCGTACTGGCTCAGTTTCGCGAAACGGCAGCGTATCGCGGTCACATACTGCTTGCCGTCGCCATTATGTACAATCACTTCCATTTCGTGGTTCAGGTTCCAGACGATCCGAACCCAGATCGCCTGTTGGCCGACTATAAAGCCTATGGCAGTCGCGCGTTGAACCGGAAGTTCGGTAAGCCGGCATCTGGGACGTGGTGGACGCAGAGAGGCTCTAAACGCAAACTGGCTGATGAAAAAGCGATACGAACGGCAATTCAGTATGTGTTGTTGAAGCAGCACAATCCTCTCGTGGTATGGTCCGGCGAGCCGATCCCCCCCTCCGGCGAGCCGATCCCCCCCTCCGGCGAGCCGGGAGCGTCAGCGACCGGAGATACAGGGGCGAACTCCAGTCGCTAACGCTCCTGGAGATACAGGGGCGAACTCCAGTCGCTAACGCTCCTGGCTCGCACAAAAAAACTTGAACAATTCCGAGCATCAACAGTTACTACACTTACAGAAAAATCAATCATACAACTAAATGCCAACTCTTGCAGGATATGTTTCGCGGTATAAAATCATCATTCCAGAAATTGAACTACGATAGGAGGCGTTCATGCCGCGAGAGATCCCCGACGTCCCCAAGGACTGGAAGCCACCCCAGCCCTACTCGGGACACTGCTACGAGATCGAACTGATCACGCCGATGTTCGGCGGCGGTGTCGAGACACGCGTCAACGATCCGAGCTTCCCAATCCGTCCGACCTCGATCCGTGGTCAATTGCAATTCTGGTGGCGGGCGACGGTGGGTGCCCAGTACGCGAACCGGCAGGAATTGCGGGCCGCTCAGTCGGACGTCTGGGGCGATACCACGCAACCAAGCCGCGTGCAAGTGCGGGTGGAGTTGTTGACTGCAGATCCTCCCAGCCCCTGCGCGCGATTTGAACGGGACCAGAGAGACAATTCTCGCTTTCGCTCGACACCTACCTGGGACATGCCATTCAACAATATAGACCTCCCGTATGCGTTGTTCCCATTTCAAGGACAGTTGGCTGACGGACGGAAAGGGATCCAGGTTAAACCGGCATCGTGCATCCACAGGGCCAAGTTTCGGTTGATCCTCATTTGTGACAAAAGCATCGACTTCGCGAAGCAAGTGGAGCCGGCACTCTGGGCATGGGTGAACTTCGGCGGTTTGGGCAGTCGCACACGTCGCGGTTGCGGGGCGATCAAGTGCCAACAACTTTTGGCGAGAGATCGCAATGATTTGCTGGCCCGACTCAAAGCCTACTTGTTCAATGCTTCGCCGAAAGAGTGGCCGACACTCGCGGCGGCGTGCCTCGTAGGCCCTGAAAACAGCAGTCCGATTAGCGCATGGGGCCAAGTCATCCAAATGATGCAGAAGTTTCGCCAAGGTGAGGGGTTAGGGCGGAACCCGAGGCAACAGGGCTCCAATCGTCCGGGGAGATCACGTTGGCCGGAACCAGAGACCATTCGACGGATAACCGGTCGGAGAGCGCCATTCCGTCTCCGTCAACCTCATATCCCCGACGATGCATTTCCCAGAGCGGAACTCGGCTTGCCGATCGTCTTTCATTTCAAAGATGAGCAGCAAGGCGATCCTCTCGACACGGTCCTGTACCCGGACAACGACTCGGAGGGCAAGAGACGCGAACGGATGGCGAGTCCGCTGATCCTCAAGCCGCTGGCGTTGCAGAGCGGCAGGTGTGTGCCCGTCATCGTGCGTTTGAAAACGGTTGAGTTGACAGGCGTCGATTTACGCCAAGGAGAACGGTCGCTGCCGTTACCAAACCCGACGCGGATACGACATCCTCAACTGGCTCAGTATACCGATTCTCCGATGCAGAACCGCTCGCCCAACGGCTCCGCGATTGAAGCGTTTCTTGCCTACTCACGCGAACAAGGCTTCACGGAGGTGACGCGATGAGCCACCTACTTGCCATTGCGGTCGGCCCCGTGCAGGAGTTCATCGCCGCGGCGCGGCGGACCCGCGACCTGTGGTTCGGCTCGTACCTCCTGTCCGAGATCAGTCGGGCGGTGGCCAAGTCAGTAGAAGCCGACGGTGGTAAACTCATTTTCCCCGCGTCGTCTGCGGCAGAGAATGTTGCCAACGTCATCTTAGCAGAGCTACCGACCGGTGATCCGAAGGAAGTCGCGGCTAAGGCGAAGCAGGCGGCCCAAAAACGATGGCTTGAGTTCGTTGACGATGCGTGGCATCAAGCCAAGAGCGTGATCCGCGAAGAAATTTGGAACGACCAGAAGGATGACGTCATCGAGTTCTACGCGGCGTGGGTTCTGCGTTCAGCCGATTATCAAGCGGATCGCGCCAAACTGATGCGGCTGCTGGCGGGCCGGAAGAACTGCCGCGACTTTTTGCCAGCGAAAGGACGAGCCGGGGTGCCTAAGTCGTCGTTGGACGGCCAACGCGAATCGGTACTGAAAGACCCCGCACGCGAACGTTGGCCGGCCCGATGTCGTACCCAACTGCGTGTTCGCGAGGGGGAGCAACTTGATGTCGTCGGCCTGGTCAAGCGTATCGCGGAAGGCAATCGGCCGTATCCGTCGGTTTCACGCTTGGCTTGTGATCCATGGGTGCGAGGCTGTGCGGGAAAGCTTCCTTTCGAGAGGTTAAGAGCCGTTTGTGATGAATTGCCCGGCAGCGTGCTACATCGGCTGGACACGCAGAGCTTCCCTGCATTTCGCGATTTCCCTTACGAAGGCACAGCCGTTTATGTCGGCCGACATCGCGAGTGGCAACAAGAAATCGACGAGGAAGACCGTTTTATCATCGAGGATATTCAAAAGGCGTTAAGTAATCTTCCTACGCCTTTACCGTACCTTGCGGTGCTCGTGGCCGACGGCGATAGCATGGGGGCCACGATCTCCGCGTTGGTTTCCCCAGAAGCACATCGTGCGTTCTCCGCAGCGTTGGACGGTTTTGCCAATGCCGCACGCCAGATCATCCAAGACCATCACGGCGTGCTGGTCTACGCGGGGGGCGATGACGTATTGGCGTTTCTGCCCGTGGACAAGTGCCTCGAGGGAGCCCGTCAGTTGCATGACCATTTTGTGAATCTTCTTACAAACTACAAATCCAAAGACGGCAAATCGCCTACGCTCTCTGTTGGCATTGCTATCGGCCACTTCATGGAAAACCTAGAAGATCTGCTCGATTATGGCCGAGCGGCCGAGAAGGCGGCGAAAGGCGTGCCTAGCAAAGATGCGCTGGCAGTGCATCTGCACAAACGCAGCGGGGCACCGATCAAGATGGCGTCGCGTTGGCAATCCCACCCCGACAGCCGGCTTACGTTGTACGCGGAATTGCTGCAGAAAGAGGCCTTGCCAAGCAAACTGCCTTATGACCTGAACCAATTAGCCGAACTGTATGAGGCCCCACGCTGGGCCGAAGATGTTCGCCGAATGGCAATGCAAAAGGACGTCCTCCGTATCATCGCTGACAAACAACCACGAGCCGGGCGACGCTACCTGTCGCAGGTGCGCGACATCGTCGCGGGCTTGGAGAACGCCCAAGCCTTGCAGTCGTTCTGCAACGAGTTGCTCATCGCTCGGCTACTCGCCGAGGCCTTCGACCAGGCCCGAAGTCGACCTACTCAGTTGCTGCCAGAGCCTCAGGAGGCTACGCGGTCATGAACACCCTGTTACAACTCACGCCGCATGATCCGTTGATTGCTCGCGATGGCCGGCCGTTTGGGGCTGGTCAAGGCAATCGCATGCGGGGCTTGCCCTGGCCGTTGCCTTCGGTCGTCGCTGGCTCGTTCCGCACGGCCTTGGTCAAATCGCTGCCAGGGCGTGATTTCAGCGGTACGATGCCGCAGCGTTTGTTAAACGAAGTCAGCGTTGCCGGGATGCTGCCAGCTCATGCCAATACGCTTTACTTCCCCGCGCCGCTGGATTGCGGTTGGCACAAGGAGACCAAAAAGATCTTCCGCTCGGCCCCGCAACCCGTGGATGACTCTAGCGGTACCGATCTGCCTGACGGCCTTCAGCCGGTGATCCTCACGCCGGAACAAGCTCCAGAAGACTTCAAGGCGGAAACGCCGCCCGCGTGGTGGCCCTTAGAGAAATCGGTCGAGTGGTTGACGCAGTCGGCCCATACCTACCCGCCAGAGTGGTTTACCGAGGCGTTTCTCGGTTCGCCACGATCGGCCATGCGGGATCACGTCGTGTTAGAAGTACACCGCGGCGCTGCAGCTGAAAGCGAACTGTTCGCCACAGCCAACTTGCACGTGACGCATCTGCCCCGGCACGGAGTCAAGACCGATGACCGCAAGCAAGCCTTTGCCCAACGCTTTGCGGAGGTGCAATTGACCGCTCGCGTCTCGATTGCGGATGGCTCGGACCTGGCTTTGCCCACGCCGTTTTGCATTTGGCACCCGCTAGGGGGCGAACGGCGTCTCGTCCACTGGCAAACGAGCCAGACCGTCCGTGGTTGGGAATGCCCGGTCGAAGTCAAAAACGCTCTGGATCAGACCGAACGTGTTCGCCTCATCTTGGCAACGCCAGCGATTTTCACTCACGGGTGGAAGCCAGACCTGACCAAGGGACCACTGCAAAGTCGTGGTCTGTCCTTGGTAGCCGCCTGCACCGGGCGTTGGAAAGCAGTTTCTGGCTGGTCGTTGGCTCCGCCGCGTGGCCCGAAGCCGATCCGTCGTATGGTGCCCGCCGGGAGCGTGTATTACTTCCGGTGTGAAAAAGGAGCGGCAGCTCAATTGGCCGAGTTGTGGCTGCAACCGGTCAGCGATCTGGAGCGAGAACAACGCGATGGCTTCGGCCTCGCTTTATGGGGGACTTGGTAACATGCCGAACACACGTCTTTATTGGCTGCATACGCTCAGCCCGACACACGTCGGTATCGGCCGCGGGGTCGGTTACATCGACTTGCCGATCGACCGCGATGCTGTGACCAATTGGCCGATCGTCCGCGGTTCGGGCTTCAAAGGAGTCTGGGCCGATTATCACAAGGCTAACGAAGAGAACCGCAAGAAAGACCCGATTCTTCGGGCCGCCTTTGGCATCACCGGTGGCGAGAGCGAGGCCAACTCTGGCTCGCTGCTGCCGACCGATGCCAAGCTGGTCTGCCTGCCGGTGCGGAGCTTCCGCGGCACGTTCGCTTGGACCACGTCGCCCTTGTGTTTGCAGATGCTGCATCGCACCTTGAGCCTCGCGGGGGTAGCAAATCTGCCGCAAGCTCCGCAAACCTTGCCGGAAGATAAAGCCCATCATGCGACAGGCTCGATGCTGGTCGAGGAAAAACATATCTATCTGGAGGATCTGGACTTTACTGCCGTCGAATGCCATATTGCATCGGCTTGGGCTGATAAGATTGGCAATTGGGTCTTCGGCAAAAACGATCCGTGGGCGATGGAGTTTCAGAAACGCTTCGTCGTCTTGCCGGATTTGGCCTTCGACTTTCTGTGCGAAACCGGTACCGAAGTGCACACCCGGGTACGGATCGATGACGACCTCAAGACCGTAGCGAAAGGGGCACTTTGGACCGAGGAATCGTTGCCGGCTGAGACGATCCTCATGGGCGTGATCCAATGCGACCGCGTCTTCGGCAAAGATGGCGAAGACATTACGCCTGATGGATTGCTCGACCGCTTTGCGAAAAAAACGCTCACGTTGCAGATCGGCGGTAAGGCGACCGTCGGTCGCGGACAGGTCCGCTGTGTATTTACGGAGGTGTAATCATGGAAACGCTCAGTCAACGGATGGCTCGGGCTGCTTTTCCCGCGGTGAGTGCCCGCAAAAGCGATCCGAAGATCAACTTCAAAGAGTACACCACGTTTGCCAAGAAGTTCCCGTCATTGATCCACACTTGCGGGCTGGCTCAAGCGATCGCTTTCGCCCAAGCCAAAAAAGAGGATGATTACCTCGATGATCTTGCCTCGGTACTCACTGAGGTGAATCTAGCACAAAAGATCACTGCTCAGGATTTGGCGCAGAAATCGCGTCAAGAGAAACTTAGCGGTTATCTTCGTCTCAGTCGTAATGCCTTGATGGCAGCTGGTTGGTTGAAGCGGTATGTCGAAGCCCTGAATGAAAAGGAGGACAACGAGCCATGAGCCCTCCTGCCGCGCGTAACGCCCTGATGTCGCTGATGCCTGCTCGTGGCAAGCGTGACAGCCACTCCGGCTTGCTGCTCCAGCGTTATTTGGAGAATTGGGCTGCTGGTGCCAATGGCGACCCGGACCAAAAACGCAAGATTATCGCTGCCGCGATTCAGGCCATTCAACGCCAAGAGACACGGCAACTGTACAAGATCGCCTACGACCGCTGGTGGAAGTCGTTTCCCGAGGGGACCATTACCTCCGAACTGCAAACAAGTGGTCGGCTTATCGTGGGATTGGGAACGGAAAACGTACTGGAAGCCGGCATCACACTGCATCACACTTACGGCATGCCGATTTTGCCCGGTTCGGCCCTCAAAGGATTGGCCGCCCACTACTGCGATCAGGTGTGGGGGGAACGCAACCTGCCGACCCCTTCGGACGAGGCACGCAAGTTTCGGAACTCTAGGCCAGAAGATCGCAAAAACCAGCGCCCAGCCGAACCGCAGGGACAATATCACAAGCTGCTGTTTGGTTCGACCGACGACAGCGGCTGCGTTGTCTTTCATGACGGCTGGTTCATCCCAGATTCTGAACCGGATCCGTTGAAACTCGACGTGATGACACCGCACCATCTCAACTGGCTCGACGGTAGTGTGCCCCCCACCGACTTTGACAGTCCGAACCCCGTGCCGTTTCTATCGATCGCGGGGCGCTTCCACATCGCAGTTTCCTGGTGCGGGCCACTCGATGCCGAAGGGCGATGGAAATGGTTCTTGGCTCACGCCGCCGAATGCTTGCGTGATGCCCTGTTCCATTGGGGCATCGGCGGCAAGACCACCAGCGGTTATGGGCGATTCGATAAGGACAAATGGAAAGCGGACGAAGCCAAGCGCCTCGCCGAAGCGAAGCAGCGTCGTATCGCCGCGGAAAGGGAAGCAACCCTGGCTACCATGAGTCCGATCGAGCGGAAAATCCAAGAATTCCTCGAACAGCACCCCAACAAAGCCGAAAAGCGGGAGTGGCTCAAATTGTATGAGGAACTTAGGAAATCGGAAGGGCGGTTCAACACTCCCGAAGAGCGTAGGGCCGTGGCACTTCGAGTCAAAGCTGGCATGCAAGCGGACAAGGTCTGGAAAGACAAAGGCAAAGAAGGGGAACGCAAAAAGTTCATCCAAGACATTTTGGGAGAGAGATGATGCGGTTGGTCAGCTTCCTCGGCACAGGCAATTATGAAGCAACCACCTACTCCTTCGAGGGGAACACCTGCCGAACGCGGTATGTGGCTCATGCTTTGGCTTCGTTGACTCGGCCCCGTGAGATCTTCCTGATTGCGACTACGGAAGCCTGGAACCAGCATGGGGCTGCTCTTGCCCAGGAATTGTCTGCAGCGGACCTACCGGTTCCCGAGCGCTTACCTATCCCGACCGGTGGCGAGCCAGAGCAACTCTGGCAGATGTTCGGGACCATCGTCGATGTGATCCGCAACAGCAACCACCCTGTTCTGCTAGACATCACCCATAGTTTTCGGATGCAGCCATTCTTCGCGGCGGCTTGTATTCAGTATGTCCAATCGGTGGTGTTGAATCCACCGTCGATCCGTGTGGTGTACGGCGAATATCGCCGCGGTGAAGCGGCTACAAGCCCCATCTGGGAACTGACCCCATTCCTGGAAGTGCTCTCCTGGTCGCGGAACCTCATGATGTTTCTGCGAACCGGGCAAGCAACCGAAGTCGTCGAACCCACTTATGCGGATGGCCGGGAACGAAATCGGCAATGGGCCACAGCGGGTCGGCAGGGGCCACAACCGCAACTTTGTTCACTGGCTCAGGCACTCTCTGCTTTCAGCGACGACTTCACCACCATCCGCGCTGGCTCGCTGTTGGTAGGGCAAGGCGGCAAAAGACCCTCTGCTCAACGACTCTTGGAGGCGATTGAACGGGCTAGAGACGAAGTCGCTCAGCAATTGCCGGCCTTGGCAGCAGTGCTTGACCAAGTGCAAGCGATGGTCAAACCGCTACAAACCAACGGCGCTAGACTATCGTCTCCCAACGGGCAACGCGCTCTGTTGGCCCTGGCTCGGCTGTATCAGCGGATGGGCCGTTATAGCGAAGCAATCTCCGTACTTCGGGAAGGTTGGATCACCTTGGATGCGCCCCCCGATGCCGATCATCCAGGCAACGGATTCAATCTCGAGTCACGCCAGTCTCAGGAAAACACTTGGGCAGATAGCACGCCGCAAGCTCGCAGTGTCTGTGAGATACGCAACGACATCCAACATGCAGGCTTCAAGGAACAGCCACACAAACGAACTTGGTTCGAGAAGCAACTTCACATTTTGCTGAACCAATGGCAGGACGCCATCAATGCGATGGAAAGCTAGCATCTTGAGGAAGGAACCATCCTCCCTTGGCTGGGCTTCGATTACACCCGTCTTGCTCGCGTTCGCGGCATCGCATGGCCGGTGTAAAGTAAAGGCTTGTTGATGACGATGGGATCATTCATGATCCTACTCAAATATCTTTCCCCCGCAACCGAAAATCCACCCCCATGTCGACTGACGTCGGACGGCTCACTTGGTCGTTTCGGGACAGCAGGAGCCGACGACGCCAGTCGTCGGGTGTTTTTCAGCCTGTCGTCGGAGCGAACGATGAGAACGTTCCAACGCCCCCGCAATCGTCCAACGAAGCCAGGGCAAATGCGCCATCTGGCTGCGGAATGCTTTTCGGCAGACGGAACCATCTTTTGCGAATTGCTCCCCTCGGCCATCAGGGGCCAGGGAATTTTGGAGAAATCGCTCAATGACGGTGCCGCTGAAACGATTTACTCGTAGAGGGAGGTTCTGCTTGGAAAATCGATGGCCCACTGAGATAATAACGTAACCGTTCCTCAGCCCCGTTGGAGAATCGATCATGGCCAATGATGATGCTCGCCAAGATCCCTGGGCCAACGGAGAAGCGGCCAGTGTCGGCGACGCCGATGGTTTTGTGCAGACGCTCTTAGTTTGGCTCTTGCTTATCCTTGCTTCCTTGATCGGTTCGCTGTTGCTCCACTATGCCTGGGACTATGCCGAGGTACTCAACGGCATCTCGGTCCTTTATGGCTCGGCGGTGTTGTTGGCTTTTGCGTTCACCGCGCTGTATGCCCCTCTGCCGTTGCATTGGCGTTTACGCATCGCTTCGCTCACCCTCATTATCGCTTCTGTGGTGTTGCATTACGTCGGCATCGATGACCAGGGACGCTCCCTCAAAGAAGCGCGGGCGATGCTGCAACAATTGCACGATCGCCTAGATCAGACTTCGGCCCATGATCTACCCACCTTCGAGAGACTGTGTCACGAAGCAGTGCAATTCGCGGAGGAACATTCGGTTGCCGGCTCCGTCTGGTCGAATCGAGCAGAACAACACCTGATCCGCCATTGGCAGCAACTTCCTCTGGGAAACTGGGAAACGGCACGTCAACTGCATCAGCAAGCGAAATTGCTGCTGCGGTACTTCCCCCATTTGGACGAGGCCCCTTTAGCGCGTGCCGAACGCGACTGGTGGGAACGCACATTGCGGCATTCCCTGCAACAGTGGAAAGAACGAGCGGCACTGCAACCGCAGCAAGTCCTTCCGTCGATCGATGCCTTCCGACGTGAATGGCAACGGTCGCCGCGGCTGGACACTTCTTCGAGCTTCCGCCGGACCATCGAAAACGAATTGAACACATTCCAACGGCAACTCGAGCGACAAATCCCCAAAACACGCCGCTGAGCGTTGGCCAGGGGCAAAAACCACACATGCCGGAAACGATGCAACCGGTAAGAAACTACGTTCGTCTTCCTTTGGATTTGGAGTAGTGCCAAAAGCGAAAGCCTTGTCGGACGGTAGGCCAAACGAATTTGAAGCTACCGTCCGTCAAAGCCATTTTTCACTAATCGCAGTGAAGCGGATGGGAGAAATCGGCCAAAACGATCTATTTCCAGGTTAACTCGCGTGTGGAGTTCCCGTTGTCGGCAGCGTTAGAGGTCGTGGTCGATCCATGGGAACGCGAATGGAGTGCATCGTTGGAGGATGGGAACAACTTCTCCAACGGAGTCAGATCGACGCGAGTAAACGGATCGGGCAAAATCATGCGGATATCTTGGCACCAATTGCGACGACGAAAACGCGACATGTGAACCCTCCTATTTCCGATGGCTCGTTTGGATTAAGAGAAGGAAATTGGGTGGATCGGCCAAGTGAGCCGACCTCGAATGATCACTGCAAGCTGACGGTCGATTGTGAACGAACGCTTGGGCCGCGTGTCATTCGCGCCAAACGCAAAGCCAGACGTGAACAGGGGTTGGGGTCAAAATCCAAGAGCCACATCGATCGAGATAGTTCGATGTGGATTGTGAAGAGGGAGAGAAGTTAGGGGAGTAGGAACGCTCTAGCTCGGCATGCCACCGTGTCGAGGAGCGGGAGTGCGGAACCGCGAGGGACTCCACGGAAGTTTCGGACGACGGTGTTTCGCCCGATGGATCAGCCAACGATTCCAGCGGCATCGCGGCCAACAAAGGCGTCGGGGCCAGCAACAGCAGGCCCAGCACGACGACCAGTTGGAAATGCAGAAACCGAATCACGGGAATCGCTCCGTTACGGGATACGCCTCGCTCAACCATGCAATCTTATTCAACCAGAGGTTGAATGGAGATGCAATACTAATTCGTGCGATTCGGACGTTTCTTGCGCAGGAAAATCGCAAAATTTTCGTGGCGCTCTGACACCTCCATCTCCATCGACGGACATCGGCGGTTCGCCTGGTCCAGTGTGCCAGGAGCCGACGACGCGCGTCGTCGGGTGATTCCAACAGCTCCGGTCACGGACGTTCCCGACTCGCTAAGAGCCGACGACGCCAGTCGTCGGGTAGTATTCGCAACACCCGCGGACTGGCGTCTGCGGTTCGCATCCGCCACCAGCGACTCACGTCGCCGGCTCGCCAAAAGCGCGTCGTCGGGGCGAGGCAATCCAATGGACTCTAAGCAGTCGCGGCAGAGTTCGTAGCGTTCGATCGGCCCCAGCGTTCGCTTCCGACAACGATCAGCACCAAGCACATCAGAGCAAAAACTACCAGGGGAGGTACATTACTTTCGAGCCAGGCTTCGCCTAACAGCACCGGGCCGATGTTCAACGCATCCACCAACGGCGAATAAAAGTTGAAAAAGGCCACCAACAGCGCTGCGATCGATCCTCCCGCGATGTAGCCGGAACTGAGCAGAACCCCAGGGCTCATATCGCTTTCCGCTTCACTCCGCGGCTTGGGTTTGATCCGATCGACCAACCAACGCACCATGCCGCCGAGGAAAATCGGCATCGACGCCGACAACGGCAAGTACACCCCCACTGCGAAGGGCAACGAAGGTACGCCGGTCAGTTCTAGTGTCACCGCGATCAACACGCCGATCAGTACCAAATCCCACGGCAAAGCGCGATCCAAGACGCCATCGATAATCAATTGGATCAGCACCGTCTTGGGGGCATCGTACTTGGCCACCTTCTTACCGTCGTCGGTTTCTTTGACCGTGCCATTGACCGCCGGGTCAACCAAATAGACAATGGTGCCGCTGTCATCGACAAGATAACGCCCGGGCGGCACTGTAGCTCCCTTTTCGCCACGGCCAACGTTTAGGACGTAGTATTCGTTGGGGTCGTCAGCATAGAGGCCGCTGCGGACGTGGTCTTTGTCGCGCAGTTGCGTAACATCGATTTTCTGCGTCGGGAGGTTGCGTTTGGTGTAAACGGTGTTGGCTTCGTTGATCAGCAGCAACGTCACTCCGATGACCAGCGCCGACGTAAGCGAACCGATCAAAATGGCGAACTGCTGCGAACGCGGGGTGGCTCCGACAAGGTAGCCTGTCTTCAACGCTTGCGACGTCGTGCCACCGTTGGACGAGGCGATGCACACCACCGAAGCAATCGTCAGCACCGTCAGTTTGGTATATTTGTTGATTTCGATTGCTCCGAAGGCTTCCAGCACCAAAAACAGCAGGCAGGTCAGCAACAGAGTAGCAACCATCATCCCCGAAATCGGGTTGGAGGACGAGCCAATCTCCCCGGTAAGGCGGCTCGACACCGTGACAAACAGGAAGCCGAACAACACGATCATCGCCGAACCGACAAGGCC
>CALEEC010000293.1 GCA_937949245.1 uncultured Gemmataceae bacterium
TGCCGGGCAAACTCGCCGACGATCACGATCTCCTTGGCGTCGGGGTTCCACGGCAAGGCGGTCGAACCGGGGGGCAAATCGTGCGGCGTCGGCAGATACAGAAACGACGGCAGCAAAGGGCGAGCGCCGATCTTTGCTGGACCGATCAATTGCGGGATCGCGAACGTCTGTATGGCTACTTGGCCGGCTTTGGGGCGCGCCGTGGATAAATCGACATAACCGATAGCGCTGTTGGTCGTGCCCAAATCGATACCGATGATGTAACGTCCCATCGCGGCAAAACCCATTGGAAAGCTCGGTGACCTTAGGAGGTTGATCTAGCATTGCATCCGGCGATCGGAAATGCAGCCCGGTTCGTGCGGTCAATTGCTCGATTGTCCCTCATTGTCCCGATAGGACGGATCGACTGCTACAACTCGCCTAGCCCATGTCCGCCATCAGCGGAGGAACGCCGAGCCCGAGCGGAAGAGACGGAGCAACGCGGATAACTGCCCTGCCGCCGCATTGTATTGTGAAATGCGTTCGCGTCGGCAATAACTTCCCTGCCTCCGCAGGAAATTGGTCGCATCGACGTGGTCGATTGTCCGTCCTCTTCCCGAAATGGCTACGGACGGACTTTTCGGAGCGGTGGCAGCGAAAAATCGCGAGGCTCCCCTTGTCGCTCGCCCAAGGGGCCTCTATGTTATTCTTTTGTCCCGTAACTTCGGCCACAGGATCCCGCCGAGCGCGGCATGCAATCGCGGCGAGTCGCCGTGAATGATCCTAGTGATGCATCGTAGATGCTTCTAGGGATGCGTCGTGGATGCTCCCGGGATTCGGTGCATGCACCGCAGCGATTCGCGGCTTGATAGGGCATTTATGGAACGACTGAATAAATTTCTGGCTCACGCGGGCGTCGGTTCCCGCCGGCATTGCGACGACCTGATTCAGGCCGGGCGGGTCCGGGTCGATGGCGAAATCGTCCGCGATCTGGGTTGGAAGATCGATCCTGCCCGTCACAAAGTCGCGGTCGATGATCACCCCGTTCGTGCGGAAACGCCGGTGTATTGGTTGGTTCACAAACCGCGGGGCTACCTATGCACCAATCACGATCCTGCGGGCCGGCCCCGGGCGGTCGATCTGATTCCGCACGTCGAACAACGCGTCTACACCGTTGGCCGACTCGACGAGAATAGCGAAGGATTGCTGTTGATGACCAACGACGGCGACCTCGCTTTTCAATTGATGCATCCGCGTTACGGCATTGAGAAAACCTACCTGGTGCAGGTGGCCGGTTCGCCCAGTCGCGACGATCTGCAACAACTGCTCGACGGTATCTGGTTGAGCGATGGTAAAGTCCATGCGAAATCTGTGCGTCGATGGAAAAAACAAGGCGACTCGACCTGGTTGCGGATCGTGCTGTGCGAAGGCAAAAACCGCGAAATCCGACGCATGTTAGCCAAACTCGGCCACAAAGTTTTACGCTTGCGACGTATTGCCATCGGGCCGATTCGACTCGACAAACTGCCCCAAGGTAAGTCTCGTAAACTGCACCTGCACGAAGTGCAACTGCTGCGAGAAACCGTCGAGGCCAAATTGCAGAAACGCTTGAAGAAATCGTCTCGGTCCGAACCGGATCGCGCTTCCGCGAAGGTCTCGGCACCGAGTCCGACTTCGGCGAAGTTGTCGGAATCGCAACGGTCTTCGGCCAAGTTGTCGGGGGAGAAACGGTCCTCAGCCAAGTTGTCGGCTACTGCTGCACCACGCCGACGGACCCCGACACGTACTCGACGAATCGATCGTTCATGATGCTGCAACGCACCGCCCCGACGCTGGAAAATGTCCGCATTGCCCAACGGACCTATCGACTACGGCTCGAATGTCCCGAGATCGCCGCACGCATTCGGCCAGGGCAATTCCTGATGCTGCGTTTGCCGAACACCAGCGATCCTTTGTTGGGCCGACCGTTCGCGTTTTACGATACCATCGACGATACTTCGGGCCGACCATTTGCCCTAGACGTGGTTTACCTTGTGGTTGGCAAGATGACCTCGCGTTTGGCCGACGTGCGGGCGGGGGAGCCGATCGAATTGTGGGGGCCGCTGGGCAATGGCTTCGCCGATCCCGGCCCGATCGACGAAGCCCTTTTCGTCGCGGGAGGCATTGGGCAGACGCCGTTTTTGGCCTTTGCTCGTCAATTGCTGGGCCGACGTGGCTACGCTGGAGCAGCAGCGCAACAACGCACCGAGCGAATACGGCTGCTGTATGGTGTTCGCTCTGCCGACTTGGCAGCGGGGATCGAGGATTTTCGCGCGCAAGGCGTCGATGTGGCGTTGGCCAGCGACGATGGCAGCCTCGGGCAACGGGGCTACGTCACGCAATTGCTGCCGACGACCGCTCCGCGTGGACCGGTTTACGGCTGTGGCCCGGAACCGATGCTGCACGCATTGGCCCAATGGGCCAAGCATGTCTCGGCTCGCTGTTGGGTGTCGTTGGAAACACCGATGGCTTGCGGCATTGGGGCATGTTTTAGCTGCGTGACCCGCGTGCAGACTGACACGGGATGGGACTACAAACGCGTCTGCGTCGATGGCCCCATCTTCGACGCCGCCAAACTGCTGTGGGAGCATCCTAACGATTGATCCCCCCAACGCTTGTTGGACTTCAACCACCGACATTCCTGCGGCGGCGAGCCGGGAACGTCAGTGATCGGAGGTGTTGTGGATCCCCCCGACGACTCGTTGAAAAACCACCCGACGACTCGCGTCGTCAGTTCCTCGTTTCTCCCGAGATGACGTGGCGAGATGCAGCGTGGGAAAATATGTCAACTCCTGCATCGATTATGTATCCATCTCAGTTCGTCATCTTCGGAACCTAGGCCGGCTTCGTTTCGCCGAACAAACTGTACGCATTGGCCGTCGTTTGTTGCGCGAGCGTCTCTAGGGGCACCCCCTGCAGCGTGGCTAAGACGTTGGCCGTGTGCGCAACGTAACTCGGTTCGTTGCGTTTGCCGCGCTGCGGTTCCGGTGCCAAGTAGGGGCTGTCGCTTTCGATCAGTAAGCGATCTAAGGGCACACGTTGGGCCACGGCACGCAGGTCGTGATTTTTCTTGTACGTCAGCATCCCGGCGAACGAAAGGTACAGCCCCATCGCGAGGCAGGCTTCGGCTGTGGTGGCATCGCCGCTGAACGAATGCATCACCCCACGGAGAGGACCGAAACGATCGTACTGGTTCCGCAACATGCGCACGACGTCGGCCTCGGCTTCACGGCAGTGGATAATCACCGGTTTGTTCCATTGCCGGGCTAACTCGAGATGACGGTCAAACCATTCTTCCTGCAATGCGATGGGGGCGCGATCCCAATAGCGATCCAGTCCCGTTTCGCCGATGGCTACCACCTGTGGTAAACCCGCGAAGGCGAGGATCGTATCCCAATCCTGGGCCTGGACTTCGGCAACGTGATTCGGTTGAATACCGACCACGGCCCGCAAGGCATCGTATCGCTGGGCCAAAGCCACTGCGGCTTGGCTCGTGGCACGATCAATCCCGATGGTGTTGATCGCCACTACGCCGGCACAGCGGGCACGGTCCAGCACCGCTTCGAGGTCGGTATGGAACCGCTCGTCGTCCAAGTGTGCGTGCGTATCGTACAGATGAATCGTCATATTTTCGCTGCTCTCGCCGAAGTCCTCTAGCCAAGCCGTTCACGACTCGACCCCAAAGACTGATATACGGCCCCACCACGCGACGGATACCGTCCCACGCCCCTTTTCCGGCCGAGCTTTAGGGGAGCATCGGTGAGAGCTTTAAGGGAGCATCGGTGATTCGGGTCTTTCATGGTGGGGGACAGGGGGGATCAGTTTGTCTGCCCAAGGGCGGGAGTTTCGCTATAATTCGGCAATAGCGCCGATCGCATCGACCGCGGATGCGGCGAATCGATGCTGTCACTACGCCGAAGGGAAGCCACATGGCGATCACCAAACGAGCTGACGATTATTCGCAATGGTATCTCGACCTGATCTTCCAAGCCGGTCTGGCGGAAAATTCCGCCGTTCGCGGTTGCATGGTCATCAAGCCGACCGGTTTCGCGTTGTGGGAGAAGATGCAAGCCGCCCTCGATCGTATGTTCAAGGAAACCGGCCACGTCAACGCCTACTTTCCGCTGTTCATCCCGAAGTCATTCTTGGCCAAGGAAGAACAGATGGCCGAGGGCTTCGCCAAAGAGTGTGCCGTGGTGACGCACTATCGCTTGAAAGCGATCCCCGGCCAAGGGGTGATCGTCGATCCCGAAGCGAAACTCGAAGAGGAACTGATCGTTCGTCCGACTTCGGAAACGATCATCTGGAACACCTACAAGAACTGGATTCAAAGTTGGCGGGATCTGCCGCTATTGATCAATCAATGGGCCAATGTCGTCCGTTGGGAAATGCGTACCCGGCTATTTCTACGCACGGCGGAATTCCTGTGGCAAGAAGGGCACACGGCCCACGCGACGGCCAGCGAAGCGGAGGAAGAAACTCGGCGAATGGTAGAGGTCTATCGACAATTTGCCGAGGAATATCTGGCCATGCCGGTGTTGGTTGGTCCCAAGAGCGAAGGGCAAAAATTCCCCGGGGCGATCTACACGTTGTGCATTGAAGCGATGATGCAAGACGGCAAAGCCCTGCAAGCGGGCACCAGCCACTTCCTGGGACAGAACTTTGCCAAGGCCTTCGATGTGCAGTTCACCAACGCCCAGGGGCAGCGTGAATATGCTTGGGCTACCTCGTGGGGCGTCTCGACGCGGTTGATCGGCGGTTTGATTATGACACATTCTGACGATCTCGGACTGGTGCTACCTCCGCGGGTGGCCCCGTTGCATGTGGTGATCGTGCCAATTTTCCGCAAGGAAGACGAGAAATTGGCCGTCTACGAAGCAGCTCACACCTTGGCCAAGAGCATCCGCGAACATCCGCGCTCGGCATGGTTGAATTACGAACCGATCACCGTCAAGGTCGATGATCGAGAACAGCACCAACCCGGTTGGAAATTTGCCGATTGGGAACTCAAAGGAGTGCCGATCCGCATCGAGTTAGGGCCGAAAGACCTGGAGAAAAAGACCTGCGTCATCGCCCGACGCGACATCCCGGGGAAGGAAGGCAAACAAATGGGCATTCCTTTGGAAGGAGCAGCCCAATACATCGCCGACCTGCTGCCGCAGATCCAACGGGCGTTGTTCGACAAAGCCAAGAAGTTCCGCGACGCCCACCTCCGCACGGCCAACACCTACGATGAGTTCAAACAGATGATCGAAGAACCGGGCTTCATCTGGGCGCACTGGGACGGTCAACGCCAAACCGAAGAATTGATCGCGGCCGAGACAAAAGCGACCATCCGCTGCATTCCGTTCGACCGCCCCATCGAGCAAGGCAAATGTATGGTCACCGGCGCACCTTCACATGGCCGGGTCATCTTTGCCCGTGCGTACTGACCCTGGGGGTGGGTTGCTGACGACGCAACGGCGAAGACAACGTCCTCGGGTACAGGTTAGCCCGAGCTGCGGATTGGATCTCCCCCAATTGTTTCACCGCATCCTGGCGTTCGCTCTGGACTGGACAAAGCGGTAGGATGTGCGGTATGAAGGAAGAAAGTCGGGATGCGAACGCTTGGCGGCGGTTCGGACGCTCTGCGAGGAAATTCCCATGCGCAACCTTTTGGCCCTGATCGGCTTTGTCGTGGTCGTCTTCTTCGCGGCGGGATGGTATCTCGACTGGTACGACATCAAACGTCAACCCGCTAGCGAAGGCGGAGAGATGCGTTTGCAAGTCGATGTCTACCCGCGCAAGGTGCTGGAAGATACGCAACGCGGCCTGGAACGCGGTCAAGAGATTGTCTCGGAATTGCGTGACAAATCGGCCAAAGCTACCCCCACCGACGCGACCAACGATGCGGGGGCAAACAACTCGCCCCCCGCGGCCATGGGCTTTCCGTTGGGATTGAAGCCGGCTACCCCGACTCCCAACGTTCCGCCGCTCCCCACGCCGAACCCTGCGGTTCCGCCCACGGCCCCTCCCGCTCCGCAGTTTGGCCCACGAACCAATCCGCCCAATGTGCCCCCTAGTCCGAAGTTGTCGGTGCCCCAAGCGCCGGTGCCTCCAGTCCCTGCTCCCGGTTCGATTAGCACGATTCCCCCTATGCCGAATTTCGCGCCCGCAAACCGCAACAGCACGATCCCGATCCCACGCGCTTTGCCTGGGACCACGCCCATGCCTCCGGCACCGATGCCGCCCGTCACTCCGCTGCCAACCAGCGCACCGATGCCGATGATTGCACCGATGCCCCCCAGCGCACCACCGATGCCGACTCCTCCTGTTCCTCCCACGACTCCACCGATGCCGCCCAAACGAGACAGTTTCTTCTCGCGTTTGTTCGGCAATCGCTGAAGCGATGCATCGCATCGGAAATGCCGCCACGGAGGGCCCGGATTTTACGGTCCGTAGGATTGCAGTGTTGTAAATTCGGCGACCGGTTGCATTGATATGCTGGAGGTCGGCAGTTGCCGCAATCATGCATCGCAGGTTCGGCAGTCGCTTAGCGATCCATCAGGCATCAGCAGTTTAGCAATTGCCGCAGCGAGGCATCGCAGGTACGGCGGGCAGTCCTGCGTGGTTGCGTGATGCGTGCATCTGCTAGGTCTTCTTGTGGAAACGCGGCACTCGTGTTCGGCTACCGTGGCCGTGGCGTGGGCCGCAACCTTTCTTCCGATCGAAATCGGTCTACAATGGCTGCGATTGGAGATCCCTTGTCCCTCTCACGGATTCGATCACTGAGTTATGAGCGTACTGGAACATCCTTTAGTGCGTTTGGCCGATCGTATTGCTGAAGTTGCTCATGGTACCCAGCGACGTAAATGGTCCGAAGATTGGTACATCACCCATCCGCGTCGTGTTGCGGAACTGGTCGCTGAATTGCCGGGCATGAACGAAGTAGATGTCGCGGTCGCCCTGTTGCACGATGTGATTGAAGATACGCCGGTCAAGGCGGACCAACTTCGGCAACAATTGCTCGACGGCGGTCAACCACCGGCGGTCGTCGATGAAGTGGTCGGCTTAGTGCTGGAACTGAGCAAGAGTTACCCCGCGGAACAGGAATTATCGCGTGCCGAGAAACGCGAAATCGATTGGGTACAATTGCGAACCATCTCCCGCCGAGCGCAACGCCTGAAGATGTGTGATCGACTAGACAATCTCAGCGGTGGTTTGCGGATGCCCACCGAATTGTTGTCGGTGTATCTCAGCGAATCGCTGCAACTCGCGGCGATCTGTGGTCCGGCCGATCTTCATTTGCATCAACGCCTGATTGACCGGATCGATGAACTGATGCAAGCACGCTAACCTGTGCCTTGCTGCGGCTGCATCCCGAAGGCTGGGCGACGTGGCAGCTGCCTCCCCACGCTTGGGCGATAGCCCGTCGAACTCGAATGCTCCGCCTGCCTACTGCATGTTTCCTTCACCCGAGGCGTGGCAGGACGAAGAAGACGTACCAGGCCAACGCGACGGTGCCACCGAGTACGGCAGCAATGCCGAGGTAGCCGAACAGCGTCCGCCATTGATAGCGGCGTTCTTGGCGTTTCGCTCCGTCGGTCCAAGCCACAAAATTTTGACTTTCGAGCATTTGCGAGAATACGTCGGCCAGAAAGCCGTTGGTGAACGGCTGCGTGCCAGTGGCCGCGAGATAACACCCGCCGACCCAAACGCTGCCTTGGGGTTCCGTCACCAACATTCGCGAAAAGAGCCGAGCCAGGATCTCTTGGCGTTCGCGTAGAATCACCATCAAGCGAAACAATTCTTCGCTGATCTCTTCCGCGTGCCCCACAGTGGCTTCTAAAGAAGGAAGCACACGATAGATCAGCCGTGGAATCAAGGTGCCCCACTGCCAACGGACGGCACGCTCGATCATCTCGGCACGTTGAGCCGGGGTGATGTTGGGGGCGTAGGGGAGTTTCTTACCAAGGCGTTGGGCGCGTTTGTCGCGGGGGAGCAATCGCAACAAAGGTTCGACTCCTGGTAGATGCTCGCCATCGCTGATGACGCTGACGACCGGGCAACGCACCTGCAAGACATCGACGGCCAACCGGATGTCGCGACCGATCAGCAATGCCGCTTGATTGGCTTGCGCTTCGCTGCGGGTACAGACCTCCGGCACCACAGCGAGCAGGCCATTCAGACCGCAGTAGGGGGCACGCTGTCGGCGGATGCGTTCGCACAGATGAGCCAGCCGAGCCGACAGGCGTTCCATCTCGGCAAGGTTCTTGGTCAACGGTGGCATG
>CALEEC010000294.1 GCA_937949245.1 uncultured Gemmataceae bacterium
GTGTCCATGACTTCGGTGACGATCGGCATGCCGTATTTGTCGCCCACGGCTCGCAGGATCTGCAACCCTTCGACGCCCATGCCTTGGAAACTGTAGGGGCTGGTGCGTGGCTTGAACGCTCCGCCGCGAAGAATGTTCGCGCCGGCCGACTTGACCGCGGCCGCGATGCGGTCGAGTCCTTCATACGATTCGACGGCACAAGGCCCGGCAATCATCGCGAGATGGCCGCCCCCAATGCGGACGGGGCCGACCTGGACGACCGAATCGGCGTGGTGAAACTCCCGACTGGCCAACTTGTACGGTTTGACGATACGATGGACGGCCTCGACGCCCGGGATCGCGGCGAATGGTTCGGTCGTCGGTTTCGTCTCATCGCCGATGACGCCAATGATGGTGCGGATCTGTCCCCGGCTTACATGGGGCGTAAACCCTTCTTCAACAATGCGTTGCAGAATATGATCAATCTGTTCGGGGGTAGCGTCGGGGCGGATGACTAAGATCATCGGAGGTTCCTTTAAGCAAAACACACGCTGGGGGAAAACGCCAGGAGCCGGTTCAGCTTGGCGACTGAACCGGCTCCCGAAGGACTTCAAAAACGGGGTGCGGATCAGTCGGTCGGTTGTGCGATGGGATACGAACCTAAGATGGTGAGTTTATAGCACTGATCTTGCAAGCTGTTGAGGGCACGCTTAACTTTGGCATCGTCCATGTGTCCCTCAAAATCGACGAAAAAGACGTACTCTCCCTTGGCCGATTGGTAGGGGAAGGATTCGATCCAAGTGAGATTGATCTTATTTTGTTTGAAGACAGTGAGCACGTCGGCCAAGGCTCCGGGGCTATGCGAGATTTGAAACATCACCGCGGTTTTGTCGTTACCGGTGCGTTCGCTGGAACGCGTACCGATGATGGCAAAGCGGGTTTCGTTGTGGGGAGAGTCTTCGATATTCGGGTAGAGAATGCGAATGCCGTAATGGATGGCTGCTTGACGGCTTGCGACTGCGGCGGCGTGGGGTTCTTTCTGAGCCAATAAGACGGCGTCGGCGGTGCTGGTAACTTCGTGCAGCGACGCATGCGGCACGTTACGGCTCAGCCAGTTGCGGCATTGCGATAATGCTTGGGCTTTGCTGTAGATCCGGCGAATCTCGATTTGCTCACAGTTGGCTAAGAGATTGTGATGAACCCGTAGCCGAACTTCGGAGCAGATTTTGATTTGCGGCAAACGGACAAACATGTCGAGGCTATCGGCGACTCGGCCATCGGTGGAATTTTCCAACGGCACCACACCGAAATCGACGTGTCGGCGGTTGACTTCCTCAAAGACTGCCGCGATGGTGGCCACCTCCATGTATTCCGCCGATTCGCCAAAGCGTTGCAACGCTGCCAGATGCGAAAAGCTGTAGGTTGGCCCCAAGAAGGCCACTTTCGAGACACGCTGCAGCGACCGCGAACCGCTCATGATCTCCCGAAAGATTGCACGGAGCGAGACTTCGGGCATTGGCCCTTGGTTGGCGCTCAAGACATTCCGCAAGACTTCCTCTTCCCGGGCCGGCGAAAAAATGTCACCACCTTGTTCCTGCTTCACCTGGCCGATCTGCGTGGCCAACTGAGCGCGTTTGTTGATCAATTCCAAAATTTGCAGATCGATCTTATCGATCTGGCTGCGTATGGTTTTCAAAGACGCCGCCCGATCGGCTGTCGATGCACCAGGGCCGGTGTCGGACTTGCGCGTCATAGCAGATTTCCTAACCTATCAATCGCAGGGGAACATCTGAGGATCACTGTAGATCCGTTCGGCCACCTTGTCAACCAGTGGCACCAGGAGAATCGCTAACGTCTCAAATCGTGACACTGGGGGCAACTTCCGCGGGTAGAAGCAGGTAAGAAAGTTCTTTAAACAGACTCTGGCATTCTCGGAATTGATAAATTAGAATGATCCTCATGGTCCGTGAATGCCCCACTCCGCGAGCGTGATGACTTTATGCTTCAGACGATCGATGACGTGATGCAATCGCTCCGCACGCCGTCGTTGCTGCGTCCCGAGCAACTGCAACGACTGGCGAGCGAAGAAATTACGTCGTTTGAAGATCCGCAGGCATTGTTGAAGCATCTGATCAAAAGCGGCTGGCTGACGCTGTTTCAAGGCAAAAAGATTTTGGCCGGCCGGGGGGCCGAGTTGGTGTTCGGGCCTTACGTCATCCTCGACAAGCTCGGCGAGGGGGGCATGGGGATGGTCTTCAAAGCCCGGCACACGCGGATGGATCGGTTGGTCGCCTTGAAAGTCGTGCGGCCGTCGATCCTGTCGAATCCCAACGCCTTGCGCCGCTATCGCCGCGAAGTTGTCGCCGCGGCGAAGTTGAATCACCCGAATATCGTGCGCTTGTACGATGCCGACGAGATTGATGGCCAGTATTTCTTGGCCATGGAATTCGTCGATGGCGAAGACCTGTCTTCGTTGGTCCGTTCGGGGGGGTCGCTGCCGGTGTTGCAGGCGTGCGATTTTATTCGTCAAGCCGCTTTGGGACTGCAACACGCTCAAGACGAAGGCTTCGTGCATCGCGACATCAAACCTTCCAACTTGCTGGTGACTCGCGGGGCCAAGCCGGTCGGCGGAGTGGTTAAAATTCTCGACATGGGCTTGGCCCGTCCCCAATTCGACGAAAGCGATTCCAACGTCAGTGCGGTCACCCAAGATGGCACCGTGGTGGGGACGCCCGATTTTATGGCCCCGGAGCAGGCCAAAAATTCGCGGACGGTCGATCATCGGGCCGATCTGTACAGCCTGGGTTGCACATTTTTCTATTTGCTGACGGGGAAACCGCCCTTCCCGGAAGGCACCACAATGGAAAAACTGCTGCGGCATCAGATGGACCCGCCCCCGGCGATTCAGGCACTACGCCCTGACGTGCGCCCGGAAATCGCGGCCATCTTGACCCGCTTGTTGGCCAAAAAACCCGAGGACCGCTTCCAGAGCGGAGCCGCTCTGGTTGAAGCCTTGCAACCGTTTTTGCCGATTCCTGCCAGTTCGACATCGACCTCTTCGACGCGGTTGGTGCCTAAGCCGATCGTTGCTTCGGGCGGTTCTGCCCCGGTTCCAGCATCTGGAGGTTCGCCCACGGCTTCAGGCGGTTACGCGGTGCCGGCATCGGCCGCAGCCAATCCCACGACTGCGTCAGGCGCTCATGCCGTGCCACCGAACTTGGCCTATCCCGCATCGGCGTCGGCGACTGCATCTGGTGCCACGGCAGTGCCAGCAGGAATGCCTGCGATGCCCGCGAGGGCTTCGCCCATGGCACCGACCGTGGGTTCGGGGGCTATTCCCGTGTCGCTGCCCACGGGGACAGCGGTCCTCAATGTGATCGTGCCCCCACTGCCGACTACTGGGATGCCGCTAGCTCCCCCAGAATCGACGCGATCCCCCTTCGATTTCGATGCCGGAAATTCTGCGGCCGATGGCCAAGTGGCCACCATGCCCGTCTCGTCGGCAGCGGTAGCAGAATCGACCAAATTCCAAGTTCAGCGACCGACTCGTTCGCGCTGGGTGTTTTTCGGCGTTAGTGGACTACTGCTCTTGGCCACGATTGCTTGGCTGCTCAGCCGCGGTCAAAAACCGGTGGCTAGTACCGAAAGTGAGTCAAAGTCGAAAAGCGAATCGACCTCGACCAGTCTACCACTGACCAAAGTGCAGCCCAAGGAAGACGACCAGATCCCTTTGCTACATTGGCTCCCCCAGGAAACGACGGCGGTGCTGGCGATGCATCCGAAAGACCTCGTAGGGGCATCTGCCTCTCTGCGACAAAGGTTCAATCAGATCGAGGCCATTCGCCATCTGCTGAACGCCCTGAATGACACCCGAACGTTAGACAAAATCCACCGCATCATCGTAGCTCTCCAGGTAGACAAACCTCTGGTTCTGGTAGTGGAAGCTAAACCGGAATTGGTCAATAAGTTCAGCGAAATAGCCCACGAAAAATCGGTCAATCACGAAACGATCACCATACTGGATCGCAAAGTCGAACTCACCGTAATCAACGCGAACGACGAGGAAACGTGGTATCTCTGTTCGCCGACGGCCAGTTCGTTGCTTTTGTGCAAGACGAAGCCCATCACCAACGACGTCTACCTGCGCGTCAAAGGCGGGAAGAAACCGACGTTCCAAGACGCGACGTTGGCTCCGTTGCTGAACAACTACGCTCCGAAGTGGCACCTGTGGTTCACGCTGTCCGGGGCGACGCCAATATCGGAGAGAAGTTCGTTGATACAACAAGGAGTGTATGGAATCATCGGACGCTTTACCTTCCACGAATCGGAAGGATTACGTTACGAAGTGACCTTGGATGCCGTCGATGCCGAAAAGGCCCAGTTGTTTAAAGCTTTGCGAGGACTGATTCTGCTGAAAATTCGCATGGATAAAACCACAGCTATGCATTCGCCAGAACTCGTGAAGTTTCTGAATGCCCTCAAGATTCGTACTGAGAAGTATGACAAAGGGGTTCGCGCCATTACCGACGGCCAACTGCCGGCGAAAGAGTTCTACCAGATTCTGGACGAAATCCTAAAAAAAAATTGAGCTGAACGTGCAGGTTGCGTCACGTCCACGGTTGCTAGGAAACGAGGGAGAGGGCCATTTTGCTAGAATTGAACGGCACCGTCATCGAGGACACCTTTGCCGAAGCCTTCCCGATGACGGCGGTGCGCTTGATTGTGACGGCCCAAACGCCCTATTGGGCACAAACCGCGGCACAAGTGACGACTGGCTACGCTGCTTCGGTGATCGGTTGCGATGCCGAGGCCGGCATCGAACGAATCCTGTCGCCCGACGAAACGCCCGATGGCCGACCCGGCGTGAGCCTGTTGCTGTTCGGCTTCAGTCGCGATGCGTTGCAGAAAGCCGTAGTCAATCGCGTGGCCCAATGCGTGCTGACCTGCCCAACGACCGCTTGTTTCAATGGCTTGCCCATCGACCCGGCCCGCAGCCTACACATCGGCGGACAACTGCGCTATTTCGGCGACGGTTGGCAGATGAGCAAATTGCTTGACGGCCGACGCTATTGGCGTGTGCCGGTGATGGATGGCGAATTTCTCTGCGAAGATGTGTTCGGCACGGTCAAAGGGGTCGCGGGGGGCAACTTCCTGATCTTGGGCACAAGCCAAGCCGTGGCTCTGGCCGCTGCCGAACGGGCGGTGCAAACCATGCGTCAGGTACCGGGCGTGATCCTCCCTTTTCCCGGAGGCATCGTCCGTAGCGGCAGCAAAGTCGGCAGTCGTTACCCCAAACTACGGGCCAGCACTAACGATGCTTATTGTCCGACCCTACGCGGCGTGGTCAAGTCGGCTTTGGTCGAGGGGGTCAACGCCGTCTACGAAACGGTGATCGATGGCATCGATCTGCCGGCGATTGAACAGGCTTTGCGCGTCGGCATTCAGGCTGCCTGTGGTCCCGGGGTGCTACGCATCAGTGCCGGCAATTATGGCGGAAAGCTCGGGCCGTTTCATCTGTGGTTGCACGCATTATTCCGAACACCATCGAAGGATTCTGCGTCTCAGCAAGCGACCAGAGATGTTCCTGAGGTTTCTCCCAGGTAATGGATGTACCGAGACGGAGACGACTTGGTGCAAAGAGGTATCTCAAATGCTCGTACTAGGTGATCCGCTGCCCCATTTGACGTTGTTGCAACCGGATGGTTCGTCATTCTCGCTGGTGGATTGTCCCGCTCGGCCGTTGCTGTTCATTTTTCTCAGGCATCTGGCCTGAACGGTCTGTATCGCGCACCTGGTCGAGGTGCAACAGCGTTGGTTTGAATTTCAGAAAGCGGGAGTGGAAGGCTTCGGCATCGTGCAGGCGAAGCCGGAAACCCTGCAATGGTGGCTGAAACGCGAACCGCGACCACTGCGGTTTCTATCCGATAGCGAACGGAAATTCTATCGCGCCATGGATTTGGAGCGTGCCACTTGGGGGCGTATCTTAAGCTGGAAGGCACTGAAGGTCTACTTGCGGCTGATCGCGCGCGGTTGGGGAGTACGTATACCGGTGCCTGAGGAAGACAAACTGCAACTGGGCGGCGATTTCCTGTTCGATGCCCAACATCGGCTTCGCTATGCGTATCGCAGCGAAGATCCGGGAGATCGGCCAAGCTGCAACGAATTGTTACGCCAAGTGCAGATGCTGGGTGGCAGTTGATCGGCCCCAGCGTACAATGCGGGGCGAGAGGTCTTTGCCTCTTGCCGTCTGCCGTTTCGCCCCGAGGCCGACCTATGTTCGCTCACGGATTTTTGCGTTTGGCCGCTGCTGTCCCCCCGCTGCGCGTCGCGGAGCCGCTTTACAACGCCCAGCAGACTTGCCAATTGCTCCGGCAAGCCCAAACGCAGCAGGTCGATGTCATCGTCTTTCCCGAAGTCGGCCTAACGGGGTACACCTGCAACGATCTGTTCCATCAGCAGGCACTCCTGCGGGCCGCCGTCGAGGCTTTGCAGGTCGTGGTTCAAGCGACGGCCGAGAGCTTTCAGGGGTTAGCCGTCGTCGGTTTGCCGCTGGTGGTCGATGAGCAGTTGTTCAACTGTGCCGCCGTCATCCATCGTGGCCGTCTTTTAGGCATCGTCCCCAAGTCGTATCTGCCGAATTACCAGGAATTTTACGACGCGCGGTTTTTCGCACCGGCATGGACGGCCCACAGTCGCTCGGTGCGCTGGGGCGATGCTGAGGTGCCTTTCGGCGTCGATCTGCTGTTTCGCGATCGGCAGCAGCCGACGATCTGCGTGGGAGTTGAAATCTGCGAAGATCTATGGATGCCGATTCCGCCCAGTAGTTGGCAAGCCCTGCATGGAGCGACGGTGCTGCTGAATTTGTCGGCCAGCAACGAGACGATCGGCAAGGCGGCTTATCGCCGCGAGTTGGTCAATCAGCAGTCGGCACGGTGCATCGCGGCGTATGCCTATGCATCGAGCGGGACAGGCGAATCGACGACCGATTTGGTCTTCGGCGGGCATTGTTTGATCGCGGAAAACGGCGTGCTGCTGGCCGAGTCGAGCCGGTTTTCCCGGCAAGCCACCCTGTTGACCGCCGATGTCGACATCGATCGGCTGGTCACGCATCGGATGCAGACGACCAGCTTTCACGATGCCTTGGCCGAACCGCACGGTCGGGCCATGGGGTTTCGCATCGTCGAGTTTGCCCTGGAAACGCATCCGCAGCGGCCGTTACGGCGGCACGTTGATGCTCACCCGTTCGTTCCCAAGGCGGCCGAGCAACTCCGCGAACGCTGCGAGGAAATTTTTCAAACTCAGGTCTGCGGCTTGGCCCGACGCTTGGAACACCTCGGCACTCCGTCCGTCGCCATCGGAGTGTCCGGCGGTCTAGATTCGACGTTGGCTCTGCTGGTCACTTGCAAAGCCTTCGACACACTGGCCGCACCGCGGTCGGCCATCCAAGCCTTAACGATGCCCGGCTTTGGCACCACCCAGCGGACACGAACCAATGCCGAGGCGCTAATGCGTTTGCTCGGAGTTCGTGCTAAAACCATCGACATTCGCCCCTTGTGCCTCGCCGAGTGGCGTGCTTTGGGGCACGCGCCGTTCGGCATCGATTTGCACGGTTTGGATGTCGAACAATTCAGCGAATTGTTGCGTCAACTCCCCCCCGAGCGACGTTCCGATCTGGTGTTTGAAAACGTGCAAGCCCGGATGCGAACGCAACTGCTGATGAACACTGGTTTTGTGATCGGCACCGGCGACCTGTCCGAATTGGCTCTGGGATGGTGTACCTACAATGGCGACCACATGAGCATGTACAATCCCAATGCGAGCATTCCCAAGACCTTGGTGAAATTTCTCGTCGGCTGGGCTGCCGAGAATGAGTTTACCGGTGAGGTCCGCTCGACGTTGTTGGACATTGTCGGCACCGAAATTTCGCCGGAACTGCTACCGACCAGTGCCGAGGGCAAGATCGTACAAGCGACCGAATCGGCGATCGGGCCATATGAATTGCACGATTTCTTCCTGTACCATTTGCTGCGTTACGGCGCACCGCCGGCGAAGATTGTCTACCTCGCGACACAGGCGGAGTTTCGTTCCCGTTACACGGTGGCAGAAATTATCCACTGGTTGCGCGTATTGCTGACACGGATGTTCCGCAATCAGTTCAAACGGTCGTGCGTGCCGGATGGGCCGAAGGTCGGTTCGGTCAGCTTGTCTCCCCGCGGCGATTGGCGGATGCCCAGCGATGCCAGCGTGCAAGCCTGGCTCGCCGATTTGGATCGTCTGCAAGATGCTTCCGCTACGCCGGAGGGCTGAGTCGATTCACGCTCGACGGCGCGCCGGCCAGGGAATAACTCCATCGACTCACGTCGACGGCGCGCCGTGTCAGCGAAACTCCAGCGATTTACGTCGACGGTGCGCCGGGAATGTCGATGGCCCTTGGGGAGTTTCACGGTTTGCCATTGCCCCCGATGGCGAATTGGTTTATCTCCAATAGAAGCAGGCCGAAAGATGGGTGAAGTGAGACTTGCTGGGCCAAATGGGCAAAGGGAGAGGCCATGATGCGTCGTTGGTTGCTGGCGTCGTTGTATGCTTGGGCCGTGTCGGGAACGCTGACCTACGTCGTGCAAGGGGTGGCCCAAGAGCCGAAGGATACCAAACGCTACAACATCCGCTATGACAGCGACCTGTATTCGCAGGCCACCCCCAAGGATGCGTTGCAATCGGTGCTCAAGGCGGTCGAACGCAAGCAGGTGGATTACTTGGCCGCTCAGTTGATCGATCCGATTTATGTCGATCAGTGGATTCACAATGGCCACGGCACCTTCGAGCACTTGGTGCAGAACATCCAACGCAAGTTCGCGGACAATCCGTCGGCGGTACGATTGCTACGTCAGTTCCTCGAACAAGGCAACTTTGCCATCGACGAGCGCGAAGCAGTCGTCACGCTCAAAGAGCAGCCCAAAATCCGTGTCTACCTCAAGAAACTCGACGATCGCTGGTATATGGAGAACCGGCAAGACGCGGGGAATGCTCCCGCCCCGAAAGCGGCTGAAGAGCCGAAGAACGACAAAAATTAACCGCGACTGAGTATTATTGCGATTCGCCTTCGCCCGTTGGCCTTGCTAGCTAACCTCGAATGCAACCTGCGGCCATGAATGAAGAAGCGGCATTTCTGCGAGCCATCCTCGCCGCGCCGGACGATCCGACGCCTCGGCTTATCTATGCCGATTGGCTCGAAGAACAACGGGATCGCCGGGCTGAACTGTTGCGTTGGGATTGCGAACTCCGCGATCCGCGCACCGATGAATCGCGGCGAGAGACGCTGCGGCAATGGCTGCGGCAACAGGTGCAGTACGTCGCGGCAGACTGGCAGGCACAAGTCGCTCGGCCCACGGTGGTCAACTGCTTCGGCACCAACGGCAGCGATTGCCCGACGCAGTGGTTCCGGCTGCTCCCGACCGAACAACCCGAGGTGCGTTATTGTCCGCGCTGTCGCGAAACTGTCGTCTGCGTCGCTCGACAGGCCGATGCGATGCAGCAACTTCAATGCGGGCAACGGATCGCGTTAGACCGCGACTGGGTGGAGTGGCATTCGTCGGCGGAGCGATTTCGTTTGTTCCTGACGCGGTTGCTCGGGTTGGCCGATATCCCTAATTCCGCGGCTCCCGAAGAGCCGTTGCTGGCTCGGCTCAGCGGTGCGTTTCGCCATGTCTTAGATGCCTTCTTGGCCTTGCCGCGGCCGGTGATTTTGCCCCAAGACCAAGCCAATCCGGCGGACGCCGCGCCGAATGCTGCGCCGGACGCCGCGTCAGACACTTCATCGGAAACTGCGCCGGACGCTGCGCCAAGCGTCTCGACGGATGTCGCCACTAGTGCCCCGCCGGACACCGCGTCAGATACCTCAGCAGCCTCCACCACGGCCAACAGCGATTCAGCGCGTCCCAAAGACACCACGACCACGACCGAGGGACACCCCCCTCATGAGCCGTGACCGTGACGGACGCAGCGTAGATGCTAGGGCAGTTCCACTTCCGCAGGTTGCAGAATGAATTCGTTTTGGCCTTCCGGCGTCGGCGTCAGGTGGATTTCCTTCACCTTCCAACCGGCGTGCAGCAAGGTTCCTTGGAACGGCGGTTGGCCGGTGACATTGCCAGTGACATGAATCGCCGAGGGATCAAAGCCGACCGGCACATGGACGGTTTCGCCTTCTTTCTGCGGCAGCACGGTTTCGATGTCGAGGTATTTCTTCAAAGCGGCTTGGGCCTTGGGGTGAATCTCCTTGACGGCCGCAACGATTTGTTCTGGGGCGGCATCGGAGATGTTGTCGAGCAGAAAATCGATCAGTCGAGCATCTTCTTGCAGCAGACGGAGGATGCGAATGGCTGCTCCCGAAGGCTTGGGCGGAGGAGGAGGCACCAATAAACCTTCGACGCGTTGGGCGAACTCCGCGTCTTTGCTGATGCGTGAAAGAATCTTGCGTCCCAGTTCGAGGCGAGTCGTTGGTGCCCCCAGAAACGTCCAAACGATGAAGCCCACGACCACACCACCGAGCAACAAGCCGAGCATTCCACTTAACAACGGGTCCATTCCGGCACTCCCAGTAGAGCCGCATGCGAGCGATGATTGCTTGCCGATGCTGTCGTTATAGGACATTCCCCTCGATTGGCTTGCCCGATTCGCCGTTCTCAGGCCAGCATCCTGGGACGAATGGCTCAGCGAGCGATTCTGGGGCAATGGTTCAGGTCAGCCAACGGAGGAAACCAGCCGCCCCGATCCTCCAGGGACTACCTGGCCAGTGGTCGTGGGGCAATTGCTCTGGTCAGCGGAGGGGCGTTGTCGGTAGGATGCGTCGCGGCGGAAGGAGTTCGCCGGGATCGAGCCGGGATCGAATCGTTGCCGCAGGATGCATGCCATGTCGGAAGTTTTCGTCCGCTCTTCGAGCGTGGAGTTAGCACTGCGGGGCCGTCGAGTTTGGCCCGTGGCGTTGTTGTTGTCGGCGGTGTATTTGCCGGTGCTAGCGATTCCCTGGGATTTTGGCGATCCGATCCTCACATCGGCCACAACTTTCGGCCGGACGCTTGGCGACCGCTGGACCGCCGTTCTGCGGTCCGAACCGCAAGCGCTGGTGCCGACAGCGTTTGCGGAAGTGATGGCGTGCCTCGTGGGCGATGCTTCGGTCGGTTGGCGTTTATTCCAGGGAGCGATGATCGTGGCCACGGCGGGTGGTTTGCTCCTGTTGCTGCAGGGGTTCGGCTTCTCGGCCGGATCGTGCGTCGCGGCGGGAATGGTTGCCTTAGGGGGACCATGGGCCGTGACGGAATTTCGGATGGTGCTTTCGCCCGCAGTATGGGGCGTGGGATTCGCAGCATGGGCCAGTGTCGCGGCACGAAAGGCATGCCAAGCCGAGCCGGGCCATCGGGGGAAGTGGGATCTGCTCGGGATCATGGCCATGGGGCTTGCGATTTTTAGCGGAAGTGCCTGGGCCATAGCCAGTTGGGCGATCGCTCGTTGGGGCCGAGGGAACGCGGCGTTCGGGGCGTTGACGGCGGTTTGGGGCTGCGCCGGTGGCTTGCCGGGAAGCTACCTCTTGCCGACGCAGGTGGCCGGGGGCTTTCTCGTCGCGGCCGGCTTGGCACGCTGGGGCGAGCGCTTGGCCCCTCGTTTCCCCCGCGTGGCTTACATGGGGGCAATGCTGGCCGGCTTGGCTTGGGTGCTGCCCCAGGTCGCTTCCCTCGAACGCTATGCCGCCCAGCAACGGAAATGGTGGCTAACTTTTGAGCAGGTATCCGCCCAGATCGTGGGGCCGACGATAGTCGCCTGGTCGTTGGAAGATGGCTTATCGACCGCAGATGCCCTCCGCTTCCAACGAATGCTGCAACAGCGTCATGCCGGATCCGTGCAATTCGGCTTGATCGATCGAGAAGGCAAGCCGATCTCTCAAGACGGCATCCCGGCATTGACCGGCGAACCGACTTGGGGCATCGTGGGGTCGCACTGGGGGGCCGATCCGTCAGGCCGCTGGAGCATCGAGCGTTCGATTCAGATCGCTTACTGGGGCGGATGTGCTGCGGAGCAATGTCAACTGGTGCGTTACCATCCTGAAGCGGAAGCCCAAGCGGCGTGGTTACGGCAACAGATCGAACAACAATTGACGCAAGAATGGTCGCACCTCGGCGAGGAACTGGCTGAACCACGGAAGTGACGCCGCGACGCAGGAAGCCAACCCAGGAACCCAGAAGCAGCAGAGAAAATCAGGCCAGTGTACGCAGAAGGTAGGAATCGGTCATGCGAACCGCAATGAGGGTGTCGGTGTTGCTGCACGCCGGGTTGGCGTTGTTGATCGCTTGGGCACCGCGTGAGACATTCCGCCTGTCGCGTCCAGCAGCGCAAACGGCGGCTTTAGCAGAAGATACTAGCCGCACACCGATGTTGGTGCTGTCGCTGGAGAGCGGAAACCGTCTGGCCGACGTCCCCGAATCGACCACAATGCCGACGATCCCCGATCCATCTGCTGTGTCCACGATCATGCCAATCACGCAACCACCGATGTCGCCGATGGTTTCGTTGACCTCGCCGATGGTTTCGTTGACATCACCGATGGCGGTACCATCCGATTTTGCATCGGCCCCCGAGGTACCGCGGGAAGCGAATCCTCTGCAACCAGCGGCATTTTCCGACGATTCGCCGGGTTCGTCTTCGTCGGATTCATCTTCGACTGGCTCTCCTGCGCGGGGTTCTCATGCAAGTGGGCTTCGTGGTCCGGCAGGGGTGCGGGCGTTGCATCGCCCCTCGGTAGCGGGACAGAAGATTGTGTATCTGT
>CALEEC010000295.1 GCA_937949245.1 uncultured Gemmataceae bacterium
ACAAGGCAATTTCCCAGGCCGTCTTAGTCATTCGGCAATCAACCAGTGGTCCCAAAACTCGTAATAGGTGAGCAACTCTCCCACCCCAAACGAGGCTAAGTTGGCTACCACAATAGCACCGTAGTCACGCCATTGCGATGAGATAGGCACTTGGCATTCGCGATGGAAGGCCAATCGAAACAACAGGCACTCTGCCAGAGGCGCGAAGGTTTCGGCACAGATTAGATACAACCATCGCTGTTCCGGTGCGGGGAATAGGGTCGGAAGTACCAGAATCACCACAGGATACGTCGCCGCTGTCAACCACACCGCCGCGAATAGGCGGTGCCGCCATGGATGCCAACGCGACAATGCCAACCCCAAAATGACGCCTTCCACCACGACGGAAAAGAGATAGCCGATCGGTAAAAATGCCCACAGATACGCATTGGCCATCGCGATGGCGTCCTCCCTTCACAGCGATCGGAGCAAGAATGGGATTTCTGCTAAGACATGCATCAGAGCGACCGTAAAGTAAATCTGCCGAGTCGTCGAATAGTCCCAAAGGAAACAGATCCACAGGATCAGACTGATGAACACGCCGAAGATCAGAATGGCCGCGATTCCCCGTTTCCAACGCTCGGAACGGCGTGCGACCGGGATGGTATGCAACTGCCACGGTGCGGAGCGCAAGCCAATGTAGGGAATGGCAATGAGCCAAATGCTATAATGCACCATTTCCAGAAACGTATGGATAGCAACCAACAGGTGCGTCGATACTCCGGTTAAAATGCCGGCTCCGGCGTGATAGAGGATCGCTTCGGTCAAAGGATCGTCGGCGAGCAAGGACGGACTATCAGCTAAGTGCCATACCATGAGCACCAACAGCAGCGGGACTGTGAGTAAACACCCGTAATAAGCCGCCCGCCACTGAGGACGACTGCGGACCAATTCGCGATCGAGAAGCCATAGAGCCATCAGCGGATGCAGATAGACGATTGCCAGATTGAAGAGCAAGGGAGCGGACCAGATCCCCGCGATCACCAAGAACGAAGCCGGCCAGATCCAGCCCCAATCGTGGCGTGGATTTTGTCGGCTGCGCATTTCGACTAGAGTGGCAATCCACAGCACCAAGGCGGTGTTCCACACGGCCAGCCCAGTCAGCCACCTACTCGATGCCTCGGCCCAGTAAGTTAGCAAGGCAAAACTGGCGGTCAAACCAACGATGCCGACAAACGCCAACGTGAAAAATGGCCATAACTTTCCCGCTCGGGCCGGCAGTCGGCCCAGCATATAGCGGGTCTCGAACCAATTGTGCGGTCCGGCGAACAGAAAGACAATGGCCATCGAGAAGGCAATCGGCAAGGTGGCAGCCAAAATCGCGGCCAACACGGCCAAGCCGATCAGACCGCTTGCCAACCCCACTCCTGAAGAATCGAACCGCTGCGAAGGCGGCGCTAGGGTCAACACCCCATCGGACATCGGGCTTGTCTCCGTCTGGTTTAGGACTTGGTTTCGATGCAGTACAAATGCCCCGAACGGAAGTCGCGCGAAACCGTGCGTAGATACCACCGCCCCTGCACCAGCACCGGGGAAGCGAACATACCCTCGCTTAATTGGTTGCGTGCCAGTTCGCGAAAGCCCGTGGGTCTAGCTTCGTAAACGGTCGTCGTCCCTTCGCGGTTGGCAGCAAAAATACGCGAACCGACCAAAATCGGCGAGGACCAGTGCGAACCGCGGAAACGCTCGCTCCATTTTTCCACGCCGGTCTTTGCTTCGACACACAACGCCCGCCCTTCGTTGGTGATCCAATAGAGGTGCCCTTCATGGAAGATCATGGAACCGCAATACGGCGTGTCAGAGCCTCGTTTGTCCCAGAGTTTTTTACCGGTGAAATCGACCGCGAGGATGCGCGGATCGTACCCGGTCGATGCAACAATCACTCCATCCCCCACCGTGGGCGTGTTGCCGCTGGCACGATCCAACCCCGTCGTGGCCCAGAGTTGTTCTCCGGTCATTGGATCGTAGGCGGTCAGTTCGTAGTTGCCGGCCAGGATCAGCAGCGTTTGGCCAGCGTGCGTGGCAATGGTCGGCGTTCCGTAACTGCCGATGACGCTCCTGCGTGGCTTACGCCAAACGATTGCGCCGCTTTGCCGATGCACCGCCGCGACAAAGCCACTTTGCGGACTGTCGCCATTGACGATCACCAATTCGCGGAACAAAATCGGCGATGGTCCCGAACCATGCGAACCGCCTCCCTGATGCGGGCCGACTTCGGTCTGCCACAGAATTTTGCCGTCGAGGTTCAGCGCCGACAATCGCTGGGCACCGCTATTGAGAAACTGCACAAAAAGGCGTTCGCCATCGCAAGCAGGCGTGCCCGAAGCGTGCGAATTCTCTGGATGCTTGGCCATCAGCCCGCCCAAATGCACGACGGTTTCCCAAATTTTTGCTCCCGTGTCGCGGTGCAGGCACAGGACCGATTGCGTTTTCGCTTCCTCATCGGCAGTGGTCAGGAAGATTCTTTCACCGACGATGATGGGAGTGGAATGTCCTAAACCGGGGAGGGGAACTTTCCAACGGACATTCTCTGTCTCGCTCCATCGCAGCGGTGCCTCGGTCGTCGCGGCATGTTGATTGCTAAACGGTCCCCGCCACCAAGGCCAATCTCCGGCTGCAGGTATCACCTCGGGCAATGCCGCGTGACCATCTTGCCGAACGATTTCATCGATACGCGGTGCAAGTAGGGTAGAACGCAACAGATAGCCTGCTACCAGCACCGCGAACAGAACACATGCCCCGAGTAAGTAACGCGAGGAACTCGATCGTTCCGCCGGCAAGGAGGAGGTATTCATCTTCGATCATTCCTGAAAACAGCCATCGGCCACGCAGCCCGGGAAGGCGGTTGATCCATCCTTCGTTACGTTCTGGAAACAGCTATCGCCACGCAGTTTGGGGAAACAGTTCACTCATCCGAGGGGCGAAACACCACCCGCGGCGAATCTCCGGGACGAAGAATGATTTCTTGACTGCGGTCTATCCAGACTTCGCCTTCTTTCCATTTGGCCCGTAGGCGATAGCTCCGCGTTGTCCCTGGCGGAAGTGCCGGGAGGACAAACGGGCGTTCCGAACCTTGCAGGTAGGTTTTCTTGCCTTCGAGCCAAAGTTCCGCAGTTTCGGGGAGTTCGACGACCAGTTGAATCGGAAGCGAAGCCGGCAGGGTCGATTGTCCCGTCCCCTGCACGACCGCGTAAGGCGAAGGTGCCGGTGGAGTGGCAACCGGAGCGATCGACACTATGGGAGGAGACACTACGGTGATTCCGCCCCACACCGGAGTAAAGCCGATGCCCAACCCCATTGTGCCCCCCCAAAGGTTCAACGGTTGGATCGGCAGTCGGCTATTGAGGTTGATGGTGCCGGTGTAAGGATTGTTGGTCACTAATCCCGGAGCGACCCAGCGAGCGGCCGGCGTCATCGCGCCACCGATCGGAGCGCCGGGCACTGGGCGATATTGTGCTTCGACGAGCAGCGACCAGGTCAACAGCCACGCTGCGGTTAGCCCAAGTTTGCTGGTCATGAGGACAATCTCCGAGGGGCGGTGGATACTCAATGGAGCGATGCTATACGTTAGTATCGCGGATGGTTATTGCGGTCGCAAGAGCATCTAGGCCGACCACTTATCCCGAAGAAGACCGATTTTATGAGTCGAAACGATCGGCTCCGCTTGCCGCCACAGCACTAGGCCGAATTCCGACACTGATCGCGGACGTAAGCGGCCGCTCCGTATAGACCGGAGTCGTCACCCAACGACGCGGCCACGCAACGGACATTTTCGGCGGCCCTCGGCAAAGTATAACGCTGTGCCACTTCCCAAATTCGCTCTAAAAAACTCTCTCCCAACGCCCCCGCGACTCCTCCGCCGATCACGACCACCTCAGGGCTGAGAAAATTCACCATTCCACCGACCGCCGCTCCTAAGGCTCTGGCTGCATCGTCGATCACCTCCACGGCAATGGGGTCGTCATCTTGGTAAAAGTCGGCCAGTTGCGAACTTTTGACGGCAGACAGATCGACGTTCTTCCACTCTTTGCGCACCCGCTTGGGGGCATCGCTCAATCGGGTGGCCACTTGAGCCATCATCGACTTGCGGCCCGCGACGGCTTCCAAGGTCAATCCCTTGCGATAATGCACCACGGTGTGGCCAATTTCTCCTGCGTTGCCGTTGAAACCATGATACAACTCGCCGTTGAGGATCAATCCGCCACCGACTCCCGTGCCGACGAAGATGCCCAAAACATTCTTGGCTCCTTGGGCAGCTCCGTAGGCGAATTCGCCATAAGTTCCCATTCGCACATCGTTTTCGATGATTGTCTTCCACTGCCAACGGGTCGGCAAAGCGGCCAGCAGATCGAAATCACGCCACCCCAAATTCGGCGCATAGCGGACTAGGCGTGTTTGGGGGTCGATCTGTCCCGGAGTACCTAACCCC
>CALEEC010000296.1 GCA_937949245.1 uncultured Gemmataceae bacterium
CGGCCAAGGTGACCACCACCGATCAGACGATCACCAAAGAGACCCAAGAATTCGCCTTCCCCCTGACCACCGAGCCGACCGCGCCTCCAGGAACGCATCGCAACATCTTTTGCCAAGTGATCATCACCGAGAACGGCGAACCGATCGTGCATAACGTCGGCGGTACGGAACTTCGCATCGATGTGCCCCTTCCGCCCAAGCCGAACGAACCGCCCAAGCCCGTGGTGCAACAACCTCCGCCCATGCCGATGCCGAATCAACCTCCGATGAAACGGCTCAGTCGCTTGGAACAACTTCGGTTGGAACAGGAAGAACGCGAAAAGGCAGCCAACCCGGCGCAAACGCCGGCTCCGAAGAAAAATTGAACCGGAAGCCCGAAATGCCGACTGCCGGCGACTCGGCGACTATGATCGCAGTCCATGCCGGCTGCGAAATAATGCCCTCGCGGAGGAAGCATCTCCGCGATCTGGTGCGAGACGGGAATTGCTCGCTCGTCGCACCGCCCAATCATAGGCTCCCTGGACTCGACGACAGAACCACCCGGATAGCCGAGGGAATTGATATGCGTTGGATGTTTCTTGTGCTTAGTTCCTTGGCCGGTCTGCCGAGCTTGTTGCTGGCCCAACCCCCGGCCACGCTAGCGGCTCTGGCTCCGATGACGCCGTCGGCCGCTCTGGTGTCGTTCACCGTGTATCCCCCCGACATCAACTTGGAGACAGCCCGCGACCGGCAGAGTTTCTTGGTGCAAGCGTTGTATGCCGATGGCATTACGCGCGATGTCACCGAGGAAGCGAAAGTCCGACTGGCCAACCCCGCATTGGCACGGCTGGATATAAACGTGCTGTATCCCCTACAGGACGGCGTGACGGAATTGGTCGTCGAGTTCGGCGGACGCGCCGCAGCCGTGCCGGTGAAAGTGACCGGAGCCAAGGTCGATCGCCCCATCAGTTTCAAGCTCGACGTGATGCCGGTGTTGATGCGGGCAAGTTGCAACACGGGAAGCTGCCACGGGGCGGCTCGTGGGAAAGACGGCTTCCGCTTGTCGCTATTCGGTTTCGATCCCGATGGCGATCATTATCGGCTGACTCGCGAAATCAACGGCCGACGCATCAACCTGGCTTTGCCCAACGAGTCGTTGTTGATCGAGAAAGCCCTAGGCAAGGTGCCTCATACCGGCGGCCAACGGATTCAGGAAGGCGATGAGCATCATCAAACCTTGCTGCGTTGGTTGGAAGCCGGTGCACCGAACGATCCGCCGACGATTGCCACGCCAACCGCGTTGGAAGTCTTCCCGAAAAACGCGGTGCTGGACGGCAAAGACAGCAAGCAACGCCTGGTCGTGCGGGCCAAATACTCCGATGGCACTGATCGCGATGTCACCGCGCTGACGTTGTTCCTCAGCAACAACGACAACTCGGCCAAGATCTCCCCCGAAGGCATCGTCACCGCCGACCAACGCGGCGAAGCCTTCGTCATGGCCCGTTTTGCCACCTTCACCGTCGGTTCGCCGTTCATCGTGCTGCCCAAAGGATTGCAATTCCGCTTCCCCCAGGTGCCCGAGAACAACTACATCGACAAGCTGGTCCATGCCAAGTTGCGCAATCTGCGGATCGCTCCTTCAGATCTGTGCAGTGATGAGGTCTTCCTGCGCCGGGTCTACCTCGACATCGTCGGTCTGCTGCCCACGCCGGAGGAATACACCCGGTTCATGGACGACAAATCCCCCAACAAACGCGAAAAGCTGATCGATGAGTTGCTCGGCCGAAAAGAATTCGCGGAAATGTGGGTGATGAAGTGGGCCGAGTTGTTGCAGATTCGCTCGTCGGATCGCGTCAGCTACAAGGCCACGCTGCTGTACTACAACTGGTTGCAGGATAAAATCGCTCGCAACGTGCCGGTCGATGAATGGGTGCGGGAATTGCTCGGAGCCAACGGCGGCACCTTCAAGAATCCCCCGACCAACTACTATCAAACCGAAATCGACATCCTCAAGGTGACGGAAAACGTTGCCCAAGTGTTCATGGGCATGCGGATTCAATGCGCCCAATGCCACAATCACCCCTTCGACCGCTGGACAATGAACGATTACTACGGTTTTGCCGCGTTCTTCGCCCAGATTGGCCGCAAAGGCACCGACGATCCGCGAGAAATCATCGTCTTCAACAGCGGCGGAGGTGAGGTACGCCATCCGGTCGGGGGGCGTGTAATGGCCCCCAAATTCCTCGGCGGAGCCACCCCCGACGTGGCCGGCAAAGATCGCCGGGTGGTGCTGGCCAATTGGTTAGCTTCCCCCGACAATCCCTACTTCGCTACCAACCTAGCCAACATCGTCTGGGCGCACTTCTTTGGCCAGGGCATCATCCATGAAGTCGACGACGTGCGGATCAGCAATCCTCCGTCCAACGGAGAATTGCTCCAAGAGTTGGGCAAGAAGTTCACCGAGTACCGCTACGACTTCAAGAAACTGGTGCGAGACATTTGCACTTCGCGGACGTATCAACTTTCGACGGTGCCCAATCCTAGTAACGAAGGCGACACCCGGAACTTCGCCCGTGCCGCGGTGCGGCGCATTCGTGCCGAAACCATGCTGGACGTCATCTCGCAGGTGACCGAAACCAAGAACAAGTTCCCCGGTCTGCCGCTGGGTGCCCGGGCGACCCAAATTGCCGATGGCAATGTGTCGAACTACTTCCTGACTACCTTCGGCCGAGCGACCCGCGAAACGGTCTGCTCCTGCGAAGTGAAACTGGAACCGACGCTGTCGCAGAGCCTGCATCTGCTTAACGGCGATGCCACGACCCAGCGGATTCAAGCCGGTGGCATCATCGCCAAGCGCCTCGCGGAGAAGAAAACGCCGGCGCAAATCATCGAAGAACTCTACATCCGCTGCCTGAGCCGAAAGCCGATGCCGACCGAACTCGACAACTTGGTGAAACTGGCCACAGCAGATCCCGCCCAGGTCCAACGCGGCTTGGAAGATGTCTTCTGGTCGTTGCTGAACTCGCGGGAGTTCATGTTCAACCATTGATGCCCACGCCGGGCGGGATGCTCTGGCTAGATGCCCGCGCGGGAGGCGTTTACTCTTAGCATCTTGGCTCCGTTGTTGAGGCGTGCTGTTTGCTGTTGCTCGGCTCTGGGGAGTGTTGGCCTGAGAGCCGTTCTCGGAATCACCGCTTGGCCCTCCTTGGTGGGATACTTTGCCTATGCTCCGCTGTGCCTACTTGCTGACGCTGACGCTAACGCTGCTCGCTCTGGTAGCTGACCATGTCGTGGCAGCCGATCCGAAGAAGAAAATCACCTTCGACGATCATGTGCTGCCGATTCTGCGGGAAAAATGCCTCAGGTGCCACAATGCCGACAAAGCCCGCGGCGGCCTGGATCTGAGTACCTACGCTAAAACCATGGAAGGGGGAAGTTCCGGTGCCGTGGTCAAGCCGGGCGATGCAGACGGTTCTCGATTGTACCTGCTGACGGCTCACAAAGAAGAACCGAAAATGCCGCCCAACTCCCCGATGATTGCCCCGGCGGCCGTTGATACCTTGCGGGATTGGATCGCCTTGGGCGCGTTGGAAAACGCCGGCAGCAAACCGGTGCCGATCAAGCCGAAAGCGGATGTGACGCTCAAATCGGTGACACGGGGCCGACCGCAGGGTCCCCCTCCGATGCCAGAAACGCCGTTACGCAGCGAACCGATCGTCGCCGCGACGCGGCCCAATGCCGTGATCGCCCTGGCAGTCAGTCCCTGGGCACCGCTGGTCGCGATCGGGGGGCAGAAACAGGTGACCCTCTACCATACCGAAACCGGCCAACTGCTCGGCGTACTCCCCTTCCCTTGGGGCACGCCGACGGTGTTGAAGTTCAGCCGCAACGGTTCGCTGCTGCTGGCCGGGGGCGGTCGCGGTGGCCAGTCCGGCAAAGTGGTGGTCTGGAGCGTTAAGAACGGCGAACCGATCATCGAAGTCGGCAACGAACTCGACGCCGTCTTGGCCGCAGACATCAGCGCCGATCAGACGATGATCGCTTTGGGAGGTCCCGGCAAGATCGTCCGCTTCTACTCGACCCGCGACGGTTCGCTGATCCGCGAAGTGAAAAAACATACCGACTGGGTGACGACCATCGAATTCAGCCCCGATGGGGTGCTCGTGGCAACTGGTGATCGCAACGGGGGTCTATTCGTTTGGGAGGCTTACACCGGCCGAGAGTTCTACACGCTTCGCGGCCATACCACCTTCATCACCGACCTGAGTTGGCGTGATGATTCCAATGTGCTGGCATCTTCAAGTGAAGACTCAAGCATTCGTTTATGGGAGATGGAGAACGGCAGCAACTTCAAGACCTGGACGGCCCACGGCGGTGGCACGCAGTCGGTGAAGTTCGCCCACGATGGCCGATTGGTGTCTACCGGTCGCGACCGTGTGACCAAGTTGTGGGACGGCAACGGCACGCAGCAAAAAGCCTTCGAGGCGTTCGCCGACATCGGTTTACGCGTCGGCATCACGCATGATACGCAACGGGTGCTGGCCGGCGATTGGACCGGGCAAGTCCGCGTCTGGAACGTGGCCGATGCCAAGAGTGCCTTCGTGTTGAGCACCAATCCGCCGACACTGGCCGAACGCGTGGCCCAAGCGACGCAGGAAGTGACGGCCAAACAAGCCGCCTTCGACCAAGCCAGCGCGGCATTCACCACTGCGAAGGCCAACGCGGACAAAGCCCAAGCGCAACTGGCCGCGGTGCAAAAGTCAATCTCCGACCTGACAGCCGCTCTGAAGTCGGCCAACGACAGCGTGCCGCAGGCCAAAGCGGCCCTGGACAAAGCCTCCGCCGACCTGGCCGCGGCTCAAATGCGCGTGCAAGCCCGACAGATTCGGCAAACCGTCTTGGTCGAGGCCGCCAACAAATTGAAAGCCTCTGCCGAGCAAGCCAAGACCAACCCCGACTTGGCCGCGTTCGCCACGCAAGCGCAACAGCTAGCCGACCAAGCCACAGCGGAACTAGCCGCGGCGCAAAAGCAGGTCAGCGAGTTGGACGCCCAAGTCAAAACTGCCCAAGCGAACTACGCGGCCGCTCAGAAGAAAGTTCCCGACACCGACGCGGCTTTGAAAGCGGCCATGGCACAACTGCCGGTGAAGCAAAAGCAAGTCGCGGACCTGACTGCGGCCCTAAACACGGCGAAAGCCAACCTGGACGCGGCGACCACACAGTTGAACGCGGCCAAAGCGGCACTCGACAAACTAAAGGCCACGCCACCGACAGCGGCCAAGTAAGTTCGCCTTCGCCCCGGACGCTTGGCCCGCGCCGCGCGGTTGGCCTCGATGCACGGAGAACGAATGCCGCCCCCCCGACTGAGCGGCGGGCGTCAGCCCGTCGGGCGTGACCGCCGGGCATGTACGCTCTTTCTTCCCCGTGCCGACGCCCGCAGGGGGCCCTCGCCAAAGCCCGCTTGACCCAGAGAACCCGCAGCATCCAAACGCGGCAAGCGTTTCTTGCCGTTTTTACCTCAAGTTCCTGCCTCCAACCGTCGATGCCGATGGACAAGGCACTGTCTCCGCGTCCCCCCACCGTCAGGATCGGTCATGCGACTTGCGAAACCGCTACATTTTTCCTACATTAAAATGCGCATTCCGGGCCTGCCTCGGGGAAACGGTATGGGGCGGTTGCTGGTAGGTGTGCTGCTGTGTTTATGGGTCGCTCCTGAAAGTGGACCGACCCCGCGCTGCCGGGCGGTGCTGATGAGTTCCGAACCGGTGGTGATCGACCATCAATCGGTGCCGTTACCCACACCGGAACAATTCGCGCTGCTGGCTAAGACCAATCCGGTGGCCATGCTCGAAGCCGGTTTGATCCGCTATCAACGCGAAGTGACTGGCTACCGCTGCACCTTGGTCAAACGCGAACGCATTGCAGGGAAACTGCAACCGCGAGAAGTCATCGACGCCTCGTTTTCCGAGCAGCCGTTTAGCGTGCTGATGCGTTGGCGCGAAGGGGGCGGATTGACCGTGGCTTCGCTGTTTGTCGATGGCGAAAATCAAAATCGGCTGACCGTGCGCCGACGTTTCCTGACCTTGGATCTGCACCCCGACGATGAACGGGTCCGGGCCACCTCCCGCTACCACATCCGCGATTTCGGTATCTACCGCGGTATGGAACGCACCTTTCTGGCTTGGTCGAACGCTCAGCGGCTTGGGCAGTTGCGTTTCAAGTACCTTGGTGAACAAAACGTGCCAGAATTGTTGGGCCGACGCTGCTATGTGATCCGACGCACCTGTTTCACTCCTGAAGAAGATGGCATCACCGAAGTGACTATCTATATTGACGTTGTTACTTGGTTGCAAGTCGGCGTGGTGCTGAAAGCGGGCAACGAGTTGGTCGGCGAATATTTTTTTCGCGAGGTGCAACTTTCTCCGCAGTTCTCGCCGGACGAATTCAAACGCTCGCGCCTAAAATAAGGTTGTGGCTCGATCCGTTGGTCTTGGTCCTAGAGATTCGATGCTATGACGCCATTCCCTCCGCCGGGCTATGAAGCTAGCCTGCACGCCGCGGCTTTGTTTGAGCAATCGCACCGCGGCAAACTGGAAGTCTCCGGCCCCGATGCGCCGACCTTTCTAAGCAACCTCAGCACCAACGACGTGCAACAGCTTCCCTTGGGCGGGGGCTGCGAAACCTATTTTTGCGATCATCGGGCCAAAGTGCTGGCGCATGCCCTGGCTTATCATGTCCTGGTCGAAGGCAAGCACGCCTTTTGGCTGGACGTGGCCGTCTGCCGAAAAGACGCGCTGTTACAGCACCTCGATCGGCACCTGATCTCCGAACAAGTGGAATTGATCGACCACACCGCTACTTTTGCTCAGTTCCATTTGGCCGGCCCGGCCGCTCGCAGCGTCTTAGAGAAAGTCATCGGCAGTGCCATTCCCGAACTGAGCGAATTCCTCCACATGGAACGCACCTTGGGCATGCATTCGACCTGTCACATTCGACGGTACGATCTGCTGGGAGTTCCCGGCTACGACCTCGTTTGCCGCAACGAACGTGCCGATGCGGTGCGGCAAATGCTGCAAGCGGCCGGCGCAACGCTGGGCAGTGCCGATGCTTACGAAATCTTGCGGGTGGAAAACGTCACCCCCCTCGATGGCATCGACATCGACGAGAACCGCTTCGTCATGGAAGTGGCCCGTGCCCCCCGCGCGGTCTGCTATACCAAGGGGTGTTTCCTCGGCCAAGAACCGATTGTGATGGCCCGCGATCGGGCCGGACACATCAGCCGTGCCTTCCTGCCACTGAAAGTGCTGGAAGGCGGCGTGATCCCTTCCGGGGCGAAACTCTTTGCCGGGGTTGCCGAAGTCGGCTTGGTCACCTCGTCGGTCTTATCGCCGCGGTTCGGGGCAGCGATCGCTTTGGGTTATGTGCGTCGCGGTTTCCAATCGCCTGGCTTGCAGTTGCATGCCGAGACACCCGAAGGTCGGCGTTTGCTCGAAGTGCTTCCCGGTCCCTCCGCAGCAACCGCAGCTTGACGCGGGACGAACGCTCCATCGGCGGACATCGATGGCTCGTCCCGTCAACGAAACTCCGGCGACGAACGTCTACCAGCTCGCCTAAAGCCGACGACGCCCGTCGTCAGGTGGTTTCTCACCATTCGGGTGGTTTTGCAATACCCGCGGACTGGCGTCCGCGGCTCTCCAAACACGGGAGCCGACGACGCCAGGCGTCGGGTGTGTTCTGAATCAGTCGTCGGGACAGATCGAAAACACCCGCGGACTGGCGTCCGCGGCTCTCATTCTCCCCGGCGACCTTACGTCTGCCGGCTCGCGTTACTTCGAGCGGATGGCGGCGTATGCCGCGGCTTGCAGGGCTTTACGCATCTCCGAACCGTCCGCGTTAGGCAAACCGAATCGCTGGATCAGCAGGATCACATACACGCCTTGGTGCGGGTCAATCCATCCTTGCGTCCCGAAGGCTCCCCCGTGGCCGAAAGTGCCCGGCGACAGCACCTCGGTTGCCCCCATCGGCTGACGCACCACAGCAAAGCCGAAGCCGAACCCCATGCCGTCGACGAAGCCGGTTTTCAACTCGCCGGTCTGGACCTGCGTCATGGCCGACAGGCTCGCTTCGCTCAAGATCCGCCCGTTCGGCCCTTTGCCTTTACGCAGCAGCATTTGATACAGCCGAGCAAGGTCTTCGGCCGTCGAGAATAGGCCACCGGCAGGGATGGGGAATTTGGCGTTGGCCGTCGGCCCGATCAAAGCTCCGTCGATCGGCGTCAGTTGGTCTTTCTTGACGTAGATAGTCGCGGAGCGTTTCAACTGTTCGGGCGATGGGTAGAAAGTGGTGTCCTTCATCCCCAAGGGATCGAACAGCCGTTGCTTGAGGAAGTCCTCGAAAGCCATTCCCGAAGCGACCTCGACGACTCGGCCCAACACGTCAATGCCCGGGTTGCAGTACGCCCACTTCGAGCCAGGCTCGAACTCCAACGGCCGCTGCGACAGAACCAAGGTAGCCTCTTTCAAACTCAGATGCCGACGCGAATACAACTCGGCGATCCCCGGGGGGTAAGTTCCCGGCAAGCCGGAGGTGTGCGTCAGCAGATCACGCACAGTGACGAGCCGTTTCGGCCGAGTCAGCGTCAGGCTGTCTTTGCTGCGTTGGGCGATGAGCATCGGTTGGCGGAATTCCGGCAAATGTTTTTCTAGCGGATCATCGACCGACAGTTTCCCCTCATCGACCAACATCATGATCGCCAGGGCCGTGATCGGCTTAGTCATCGACGCGATACGGAATAACGTATCTTTCTCCATGGGCAACTTCGCTTCCCGATCGCGTAGGCCGATCGCTTC
>CALEEC010000297.1 GCA_937949245.1 uncultured Gemmataceae bacterium
CAAGGGCGCGATTTCCGTTTGACCGATGTATCCGGGCATGTGGTGAAATCGATCTTGGCCTGACCCGCCTAAGCTTGGCGTGCCCCGCATAATTTCGGCTTGCTCCGCACGACAGGACGGCAGCATCAGCAACCATCTTAACGATGACCGACCACGAAGCGTTTCTGGAACCAATCTTGGCACGCCCCGACGACGATGGGCCGCGGCTGATCTACGCCGACTGGCTCGACGAACGGGGCGACCCCCGCGGGGAATTGATTCGCGTGCAGATCGCCTTGGCCCGACTTTTGCCCGACGATCCCCGGCGAACGCTCTTGCAGCAACGGGAGGCGGCCCTGCTCGAACCGCATCGCGCCCGCTGGGCGGAACCCTTTCGCGGCTTGGCTAGTGGAGTCGAATTTCGCCGAGGCTTCGTCGAAACGGTCAACATTGAAGCTCGATTGTTTCTCACCCGGGGCGACGAACTGTTTCGCAAAGCGCCGATTCGGCATGTGCGATTGTTAGATGTCGGCGGACAGTTGAGCAAAATCGTCCAAATGAAATGCTTGGATCGCATCACGGGGTTGACCATCTACGCCCAATATCTGGGCGAAAACGCGGCCCGCATCTTGGCCGAAGCTCCGTATGCTCCTCGGTGGAAACATCTGCATCTGGGACGCAATCGTTTGGGCGATGCTGGAGTGGCCGTCTTGGCCAAATCGACCGCGTTACGACAGTTGGAGCATTTGGATCTCAAAGACAACAACATCGGCGATGCGGGAGCATCGGCCCTGGCGGCCGCTTCCGGGTTCGAGGCGCTGCAACAACTCGAGATGAACCGCAACGAGGTCGGCTTCGAGGGGTTGGAGGCGTTGGCCAGTTCTCCCCGGTTGGCGAAACTCACGGTGCTGAACTTGGCTCATAACCGCGTGGGGCGTTCGGCCATTCCTGAACGGCGGGAACGGGCGGTCGTGCCGCGATTGCTTCAGTTGAATCTCAGTCACAATGGCTTGTCGGCTCCTAGCTTAACGGAGTTGAGCAACGCAGCGTTTTTGTCGGGGTTGCATCATCTGGACCTGAGCCAAAACGAGTTGGGCAATGCCGGGGTACAGATCTTGGCCGATTCGCGGATCGTCGCTAGTTTGCGTTCGTTGAATCTCAGCGGCAATCAGATTGGCGATGAGGGGGTGCGTGCCTTGGTAGCCAGTCCTCATCTGTTGTATTTGACCGCTTTGGATCTGCGATGCAATCCCATCCGCGATGCCGGCGCGCGGGCGTTGATCGAAGCTCGCAACCTACGGCAATTGCGGCGTTTGTTACCGCCCTATTTGGGATTATCGCAACGGGTTTGGCGTGCTTTGCAAGCTCGTTTCAGCCTGCCGAAAAATCTATAGTCGGATCGGAAACCTAGAATTTGGAGCTGGATCGGAACGGGGAATCCATCTGGAGTTGGATCGGAACCTCAGAATCTGTCGACGGATTGGAACTCTCTTCTTCCCCAAGTGCGGATGCCACCATGTTCATTTTTGAAAAAGCACCGTTTGGTTCGTGTCATGCTTCGACGTTGGTCGAAACGGAACCGGGCCGATTGTTGGCCGCTTGGTTCGGCGGCAAAAGCGAAGGGGCGAAAGATGTCAAAATCTGGGCGTCCCGCTTCGATGGTCAGCGTTGGAGCGAACCGGAAGTCTTGGCCGAGGAGCCTGGTCAACCGTGTTGGAATCCCGTGCTTTTTCTCAGTCAATCGGGCAAACTCTTCTTCTGGTACAAAGCAGGCCCCAGCCCGATGACTTGGACCGGATTCGTCCGCACTTCCACCGATCGTGGAAAAACTTGGAGCAAACCCGAGGCACTCCCGGCAGGATTGCTTGGCCCTATCCGTGCCAAACCGATTCAATTGGCCGATGGCACCATCTTGGCCGGTTCATCGGTCGAAAGTTACCGCGCTTGGGCCGGTTGGGTCGAACGCTCGAGCGACGACGGCAAAACCTGGCAACGCTTCGGCCCCATCAACGTACCTGGCCATCCGTATGGTCTGATTCAACCGACCCTTTTTGTGACCAAGGACCAACGGATCGTGGCCCTGTGCCGTTCGCGCGATTTGGGGAAGATTTGTCAAGCGGAATCGAAAGACGGCGGGCAAACGTGGAGCCCCGCCAAGCCGACCGAACTGCCGAATCCCAACAGCGGTATCGATGTGGTCAAGACTTCCAAGGGCGATTTAGTCTTGATTTACAATCACACCTCGATCGGTCGATCGCCCTTGAATTTGGCGATTTCTAGCGATGATGGCCAGACGTGGAAACCACTGGACAAATTAGAAACCATCCTCGGCGAATACTCCTACCCGGCGATCATTCAAGGTTCCGACGGCCTGTTGCATTACACCTACACCTGGAATCGCACTCACATCAAATACGGCAAGCGAGAGGCGAAATTGTCTTAGCTTCCCGCACCCTCGGCGGACGAACGTCTGCCGGCGAGCCGGGGCAGGATCTCCAGAGCCGACGACGCCGGGCGTCGAGTGGTTTCTCAGGAGCCGATGACGCCGGGCGTCGGGTGTTTCGATTCCTCCGCTGACTCACGTCTGCCGGTGCGCCATTCATGGCAGGGGGCGACTCACGGTTGGCCGAGCAGTTCGGTCAGCAGTTCGGGGCAATCGTACAGTTTGCGCAGTGCCTCGACGACTGCGGCGGAGTGAACCGCAATGTGCCGAGCTTGCACGTCGGTATAGACGAAATTGCGGACCAAGCCGTGACGATTGCGATCGAAGTTGATCCCCACCAATTCCCCGGCACGATTGAGGACTGGACTGCCGGAATTCCCCCCGATAGTGTCGGCCGTGCTGACGAAATTGAACGGAGTCTTCAGATCGAGCTTAGCCTTTCCGTCGAGCCAACGTTGTGGCAAAGCGAACGCTCCCTGGCCCCTCAGTCGCTCCGAGCGGGCAAACATTTCGCCGAAGGTGGTCCAGGGGGGAAGTTGCTGACCATCGACTTCGTAGCCACGCACGACGCCATAAGCCAATCGCAGCGTGAACGTCGCGTCGGGGGCGATGGTGCGGCCGTAGACCTGAAACTTGGCCCGAGCCAAGACGGCGTAGGCTTGGCGCTCGACTTCTTCGATTTCCGCCTCGAAGCGTTTGCGCAAATGCCGGGAGGCGTCATCGACGAGGCGAGCAAGTTGGATCATCGGATCGCGGCTGTCATCGATGGCTTTCGCGCCTCCCTGGGCGATTTGCCGGCGTACTTGCGGATCGAAAAGTTGGGTGCCGGCAATCAGTTGGGTGGCCCGCTCGGCTGGTGGTTTACCGGCCAGGATTTGCACCACTAGGGGATCTTCTCCCCCCAGCACCTCGGCCAGGAACATCAACGAGCCGGCCAATTTGGTACGTTCGAGTTCCGGGTAGATCGGGGCGGTGGAGAAGAGCTGAAACTTCAGCGATTCGAGGTTCGATTCGCGATATTCGCGCAGTCTTTCGGTGTTGGGCAAAGTGGTTTCGCGGGCCAAACGCACCAGATGCCGAGCAATGACGAACAATTCCGAGGCAAAAGCATCGCCGCGTTCCAGCAGCGAGAAGGGTTTCTCGAAGGTGGCCCATTTTTGCTGGGCGGCCGCGATATGTTTTTCGGCTTGACGCAGTTTCGCCACATCGTCGGGGGGCAGTTTCTCTTGGACCAAGGCGAACAGCGCCGCGGTTTCTTCGATCTTACGACGCAAAATCGCAGGATCGAGCAAGCCATGCAGTTGACCGGTGAATGCCTTGCGGGCGTTGGCATAGCGGTGCAGATCGGTGGCGGCCATCCGGGCGTATTCGGGATCGCGTTCCGAGAACTGCAACAGCAACGCTTCCATCGTCCGCAGCCGATAGAGTTGATAGGGGAGGGTGACATCGCGACGATGTTTCAGCTTGGCCACCGTCTCCGCACGATTGGTGGTCCCAGGATGTCCTGTCACGAAAACCAAATCCCCTTCCTGCGGCCCCGTGGGACTCCAGCGAAACCAATGCTGGACCTTAGCAGGTTGATCGTTCTCGTAAGCGCGGAAAAAGCAAATATCCAAGTTGTAGCGAGGATATTCAAAATTGTCGGTATCCCCGCCGAAGAACGCGATGCTCTGTTCAGGAGCAAACACCAGACGAACATCGATGTATTTCTTGTAACGGTACAGATGGTACGCTCCCCCCTGATAGAGGGTGACGACTTCCGAACGGAGCTTGGTTTGGTCGAAAGACTTCTTCTCGATGGAAGCTATGACGGCACGTCGTGCGGCAAAAGCCTCGGCGGGGGGCATCTGCGGGCGTACCGCAGCATTGACTTCGTCGGTGACATCGATGATCTCTTGCAGAACATTCAATTCGAGGTCAGGACATTTGAGTTCTTCGCTGCGTTGTCGTGCCAAAAAGCCGTGACGATACAGATCGCGTTGCGGGGTCGATAATTTCTGCAAAGCGTTAGCACCGATGTGATGGTTGGTCACAATCAGACCGTGGGGTGAGACAAAACCGCCGCTGCCACCGTTATTGAAGCGGATCGAAGCGAGTCGCGCACGTTCCAACCAGGCATCGGTGCAGTCGAACTGGTATTTGTCTTTCAGACGTTGCCGAGGAGGTTCATTGAGCAGCCACATTCCTTCATCGGAAAGAGCGGACATACCAGAACCTCCTAGCCAAATGACCCCCAGTAGAACGAAGCGATAGCATCGCCGTGACCGATTCATGAAACACACTCCAAGAAAGACGCTCGCGCTGCCCCATCCCACTGCCACTTTCATTCCCGAGCGGGGGGCGTTAGCCCGCCGTGTCAACGCATCACCGTGTCAACGCATCACCGTGTTAGTACGCCATGGATGTTTCCTCGGGCGTGGTGGAGCGTATTGTCCCCCGGCGTTCCCACGGTGGGCTGAAGTGACGCCGCTCGGTTGGTTTAGGTTCCGCGACGGGTCTGCGAAATACCAAAGGCGATTCCGACCAAAGCGAACAACAGTCCCACGGCCGCAATGGCTCGGTTGCGTTCGCTCTCTTTCTTAGCGACGTCCGCGAGCAGATCTTCGCGTTCAAGCAACACATTCCGATCGCCCGATTTGCGTAGCTCAAACACGTCGTAAGTTTCGCCCAAAATGGTTTTGGCTTCATAATGCAGCCGATCGCCATCGATCGAAATCACCTGATACAGTTGTTTGCCTTCGGCGGAGCTTTGCATCCACGGTTGCACATTCAGTGCGTACATTTTGGGGCCACTGACAGAAACACAGTAGACCGTCCCCCGATCCCCATTGCGATATTGCGCCCCACTGGCCACATTTTGCGACAGGATCAAACCGCTGCGTGAATAAGTGTGGTCGTGCCCCTGCAAGACCAGATCGACGCGATGCTTGTCGATGATCGGTTGCCAAGCGGCTCGCACCTTGGGATTGTCGCGTGCTTTGGCCGGTGAAATGATGGGATGATGAAACGTCAAAATCGTCCAACGCATCGGATTGGATTGTAAGATCTGATCCAGCCATTGAGCTTGTTCTTCGATCCGTTCGTTGGAATTGAGACTGACGAATCGCACTCCTTGATAATCAATGAAATAAGTGGTTTCCTCCAACCCCAACGGGCCATTCTCGGGCAAAGCGAACTGGGTACGCCAATGTGGGGTCAATCGACTGGTCCGAATCCGAGGCAACCACGAGGGACCATCGGCCGTCGTAAAGCGTTTGGAACTCCCCGTGTATTCATGATTCCCCGGAGTCACGATGCTGGGAATCGTCGCATTCAACCAGGCTCCGGCACGGAACCATTCGCCCCATTGTCGGTCGCTGGTGCCGTAATCGATCAAATCGCCGGCGTGCAGAAAGAACCGCACATTCGGGGCGTCGAAAATCGATTGCCGGATCACGCGTGACCAGTGATCTTTCAATTCATTCTGAGCATCGCCAAAATAAATGAACCGGAACGGCTCCGGTTTATCGCTCGCGGTCTGGAACTGATACCACTCGGTAAAATGGACGCCGTCTCCCAAACGGTAGACGTATTTCGTACTGGGTTTCAGCCCCACCAGATTCACCGAATGGTACAAAGCCTCCCCCAGGTCCGAGGTAAAACGCGTCGAGGTAGGAAGCCGCGTTTGCACCGCTTTGAGGAAACTTTTGTTGGGTGTGGCCTCAGCAAACTGCAATTGCGGTGATTGTACCGAAACATCCGTCCGCCAAGTGACTGCTTGCGAACGACTCGGATCGGTCTGCCAGGTCAAGATCACTCGATCCGGCAGAATGCCGGGTCGATGCTGCTCCGCGTCGGAAAGTTTGGCAGGAGCAGCCTGTTGGGGCGAAGGAAGTCGTTCGCGATCATCGGTTTGCGGAGGGTTCTCGGTGTTGGCTGCCTGCAAAGCGAAAAGGCCACCGATCCCCAGCAACAGACTGCTAATGATCCCAATCGATCGCCGAATGGTCGGATTCATAATGCTCGGTTCCTAGCAACTCGGTTCCTGGAGACTCCCTAGCAAGGGATCATCCTTCACGAGGATACGGTGGTGGTAGGATGCGGCGTCTTTGTTCAGCGAATACCAAGGCGTCGCTATTCCTATCCTGGAATCGCATGGATTGTCTTACGAAGAGAGCCGAGGAAGCCCATGGCAACCGCTAGGACTTGGCTTCCTCGGCTTCGCGGGAGTGCAGCCGCGCGAGTGCAGAGATAGCAGGGCATCTCTCACCACCCGAATCTGATTTTCAGATGTTCCAAACCGCCGATGATGGCATCCTCCATCGAGTTGTAGAGTTGGCCTTCTTTGTCCAGGCGTTTCCCATTGACCGTTTGGACGATAGCACACATGAACCTGCCTTTGGCTGGCATCGCGGTGAGACGATATTCCGGGTGCCCGTTCAACAGGATCAGCCAGACGGCCCCGTTAGGACCACGACGCAAACCGCCATTGTGCAACGCCACCCATTCCGGCGTAGGGAGGTCGAAATCGTCTTCGTTCGGCGGAGGCAAAGGATCTTCGGGCAAAGGTTGCCCCTTGGTCTCTGGAGCCCAGATCAAAGCCCCCAAACCGATGCCGAACACCGCGCACATCGTCACGCCGGCATAACGGAAACTCAACGAAGGATCGATCGAGTTGAGATGCCCATAGACGTAGTCGGCCAACACTCCCAAGGTCAATGGCCCGATCGCGGCGATGTATCGGCCAATGTTGTAACAGAAGGAAATCCCCGTGCTGCGTAGCCGCGTGGGAAACAGTTCGGGGAAGTAGATGGCAAAGCCGCCGAAGACCATCAGTTGGCAGAAGCCCAACAGAGGGATCATCCAGAAAATATCGTCGGTCGAAGAAAACAACGAGAAGGTCAGAATCGTAGCCGCAGCAGCCAAGCTATAACCAACGGCAAAGGCCAAACGCCGGCCGACCCGTTGGGTGAACCAAGTGAAGGCCACAATGCCGAAAAAGCCGCCGATGTTCTGCAAAAGCGAAGCCACCCCGACCCACTTGGTCAATTGGCCTTTGATCTCTTGTTCTGGCATGCCCATTGTTTGGAACTGCGGTGTCAGCACGCTGCGCATTAGGTCGAAACTGAAAAAGCCGATCCCCCACAAGCCTACGACCCCCGAAAAACCTAAAGCCAGACCGACCAGGGCATTGCGTTTCAGTTCGGGACGCTCGAACAATTCGCGGATCGAGGGTTCCCGCCCCTTGGCCTTCTTCGCGGCGGCGCGTGCTTGCACCCAGCGTTCCGGTTCGCGTAGTTTGCGCATGATCACGATCACCAGCAACGCCGGCAAGGTGCCGATCACGAACTTGTAGCGCCAAGCGGCAATCCCTGCCAAACTTCCCCCAGCTTCGAGTTGTCCCAACACCATACTGATAATGGCAGCCATGCAGTTGCCGACTGCCGACGAGGCTTGCAACCAGCCCAAAGCAGGAGCACGCGCCCGTTCTGGCATGGCCTCAGCAACCAAACTGACGCCGACGGCAAATTCCCCACCGACTCCTAACCCTGTCAAGAATCGGTAAAAGCAAAAATCCCAAATACCGATCGAGAAAGCACTTAGACCGGTGA
>CALEEC010000298.1 GCA_937949245.1 uncultured Gemmataceae bacterium
ATTAGCTTGCTGGAACCCCTCATGATCGTGGTGCTCGGTTTCATCATCGGGGCGATCGTGATTTCGTTGTTCCTGCCACTGATCAAGCTGCTGGAAGGTCTCAGTAAGTAATCCATCGGAACCCATGTATTCATTCTCAGGATGGGGCCAAGCACTTGCTCTACCCTTGGCCCCCAGGCATCGAGGAGAGACTTCCTATGACACTGCGACGCAGCACGACTCCCCCCCGGGTCGGCTTCACGTTGATCGAACTGCTCGTCGTCATCGCGATTATTGCAGTTTTGATTTCTCTGATCGCTGCTGCTGTGATGAAAATTTACGGCAAAGGCCCCGAAGTCCAATGCCGCAACGACATCTCGCAACTCGATCTGGCCATCGCTGCGTTCAAGACGGATACCGGAGTGGACTACATCCCCTCGGCATTCGTGTTGGCGAATTGGTACGACCTGACCAATCCGCAACATAAGGCGAGCTTCACCTATCTGCAACGAGTATTCCCGAAGATCAAATTAGCGACCAGCGCCGGCAATCCGTTGACTATCAACGTTCCCGGCTACTCAGGTCCCGCGCGACTGTTGGACGGCAACCAAACGCTGGTGCTGTTTTTGGGCGGAGTCAACGGCCAAGGGTTCGGCCGGGGGGCAGACCCCTTTGCCGCGGCGGCTCCCGGAGCCAATCGTTATGGCCCGTATTTTGAATTCCCTGCGAAACGTCTACGTCCCGGATCGAACGGCTTGCCTCGCTTTGTCGATCCGTGGGGAACCCCGTTCATCTATTACTCGCGTTACAATGGCAACGATTACGATCGGTTTTTCAATAGTGTTCCTTCCGGCTTCGGCTTCCCAGGGTTGAATGCTGCGGAGTATGGCGGCACCATCTCGTCTCCGGTGCGTGAAAACCCCACCCGTTTCGCTCGTGACCATCAATGGCAGATCATCTCGGCGGGTCCAGACAAACGCTTTGGGCCTGGTGGGGTCTGGGCTCCAGGGGGAGCAGGCTACGCCGGAAACGCACCTGGCTTCGACGATTTGTCGAACTTCCACAACAAACAATTGGGCGCGCCCTGACGCAGTGCCGCCTTCGCTGTTGGGCGATTGTGTATCTATCGACATGAGCCGATCATGGGGTCGGCTCTTCCCTTCCGATCAGAGGGGATCTTCCTTCAAGACCTTCGTGAAGCTCGTGTGTTGGCAAGGAGCAAGGGGTATGCAGCAAAAGAGTGCCAGACAACGCAATCCGCGGCGATGGGGCTTCACGCTCATCGAACTTCTGGTAGTGATTTCGATTATCGCGGTGCTGTTGGCCTTGACTGCCGGCGGGGTGATGCGTGCCCGCGCCGTGGGCGAACGTAGGACCGCGGAAACCGTCGTGAGCAAGATTGCTAGCGCCCTGGATCAGCAGATCAAAGCCGTTGTCGATGAAGCGGCCACGCAGCCAGTCCCCTCGTTGGTCACTGCAGCCGGGGGGAAGAACGTCACGGCCCGTGTCCTGTACCAGAAACTCACCCTGCGTGCCGAGTTCCCGGAAAATTTCATCGATATCAAACAGACCCAGGCTCTTGCCGATGGTTCTTCGACACTGCCGGGCACCAGCGGGCTGGTCTTCAGCAAACTCGCTTCGCCGACGTATGTGCAGTTGATCCGAGGAGTTACTCCTCCCCATGCACCGACGATCGGTGATCCCGCAAAAGAGTCCGCCATCTGTTTGACGGCGGCCCTGCTCAAAACACGTCGCGGGGCGGCAGGGTTCAACTGGGAAGAAGCCATCGGTGCTAGTGGTGTCCGCAAAGAAGTGATCAGCGGTAAGGAATTCACCTATTTCGTCGATCCGTGGGGAATGCCGATTCGGTTCCGACGCTGGGACTTCACCTCGCCGGTAGTGAACGAATTGAAACAACCGCCCTATGTGAAAGCGGGAACTACCTACTTCGATCCGCTTGATCCTGAAGGTGCCTTCTTTGAGCATCGTAGCTCCTGGGGCTCTTACTTGTCAACCGTGCAAGCGTTCCTGGGGCCATCCTACAATATGGCACTGAACAACAATCTAACGCCCTACGTTTATTCTGCTGGTCCCGATCGTGTCTACGATACGGACGATGACATCTACAGCTTCCGCCTGCGCCGTTCGGGCCAGAGGGGGGATTGATCCTATGCACTCTTCTTTGCCATCATCATCCCGACCACGTCGGCGACACGGCATGACCTTGATCGAACTGCTGGTGGTTATGGCGATTATTGCCGTGCTGATGGGACTGACCGCCTTAGTATTGCCTAGCGGTAATTCGCGTTCCTTGACGACGGCGGTCGATCAGATCCAAGGTTGGGGCTTGATCGCCAAGCAACGGGCGGTCCGTGACAAAGCGCCCCGCGGGCTACGTCTGATCCCCGATCCCACGGATGCCAATAAATTCCGCGAGTTGCAATATGTCGAGCAACCGGAAGACTTCGTCTTGGCAGGCTTCGGTGGTTCGACGGGAGGTGTTTCCAATAGCATCGAAATTCCCTCCAAGGCGTTGCCTGGCACGCAAAACACAGCTCGGTTGCAGACTTCGATCGTCCCCGGACAGATCGAGACTGGCGACTTTCTCGTTATATCGACCAATGGTGTCGATCAATGGTTCCGAATTACGGGCGTGGCCAATCCTGCTGGTCCGGTAAGCCTAACTTTCACCCCGAACTACACGGGCACGCCGCGAGACGCCACCTTTGGCCGGATCGTCCGCAACCCGAAACCCTTGGTCGGTGAAGAGACGTTGAAATTGCCCAAGAGTATTTTCA
>CALEEC010000299.1 GCA_937949245.1 uncultured Gemmataceae bacterium
GGATCAAAGACGTGATCGCGCCGGATAAATTTAAGGCTATGGAAGACCTGTTCGCCGACGTCCAGCCTAAGGACGTTGCCGAACAGATTTATACCCGACAGGTCAAAATGGGCCTGTACCCCGACAAAAAGGGCTGGACCAATCCCTTTGCTGATCAAGGGAACTACCCCTCCGGGAAGAGCTACGCAACGGTCGGTTATCGAGAAGCAAAGACCGTGGGCGGCATGTACGCTAACTATGCCGCCGTCATCAACCTGATGGACGCCGAGATTGGTCATTTGATCGCTTGGCTGAAAACGCGCGGCCAGTACGAGAACACGCTGTTCATCATTTCCGGCGAAAGCGGTGCTCACGGTGGACACGGCCGACACGGGTTGTGGAGCCAGGTTTCATCGACACCCTTCGTCGGCGAGGCTCGCGAGATGCGGGCCGGCGGGCGAATGTGTCCGTTGATCCTCGCCTGGCCGGGCCTTCAGGACAGCAAGCCTGGGACCATTGTCCATCGATTCGTCCACACTTTGGACCTGGCACCGACCATTCTTGAGGCTGCCGGGGTCGCCTATCCCCAGAAAATCGGTGAGAGCAAACCAGCCTTGCCTTTGACCGGTCGGAGCTTGTTACCCGCGTTACGGGATCAGTTGATGGCCAGCGACTCCCACTACTGTTGCAGATCGCGGCTCCTTTCTCGGCATCTATGGCGACCGCTGGAGTGCCTGGGGACCGCTTGCCACAGACAAGGTGGATGCGAAGACCTGGCACCTGTACGACCTGGCCGATGATCCGTTCGAGCGGACCAAAATTTTGCCTCGAAGAACTCCGAAGTCATTGCTAAACTGACAAAGAAGTGGCGTGCCTGGGATAACATTTATCCAACCCTGCACCCCGCAATCTGGCGGGAGAAGCGCCTCAGCCGCGAGGCACTGAACCAGATGCGCGAAAAAGCCAAGTAAGCCCAAGGAGCCATCGATGATGTTCACCCGAACGATTGCCTTCTGGGTTGCCGCGACGATCGTGGTCGTTTGGGTTGCGTCGTGTCCACCCCTGCGAGCTGAGGACAAGGCCGACCGGGAGAAAATCCAACCCAACGTGGTCAGTTTCCTTCGGGATCATTGTGTCGTCTGTCACGCCGAAGGTTCAAAAAAGGGCGGATTCAGCCTCGAACCACTGCTCGACCCTAAGGGAGCAATCCTCGACGGGGAACGATTCCGGGCTTACGAAAAAGTGTTTCATCAGGTCGCAAAGAAGAAGATGCCTCCGGTGCCCCACGATGAGGTTCCATCGGAAGAGCGTCAACGGATGGTCGATGCGATGGAGAAACAGCTTTGGCGGTTCGTTGATTCCGAGGGCCATCGTGACGCGAAGCCGTTCCGTCGGCGACTGAACCGTCACGAGTTCGAGAACACGCTTTGCGACGTTCTGGGGTTGCCGCGTGGGACGCATGGATTTCGCCGGTTCCACCACTTCCTGCCCGAGGAGACGGCGATCGACGGGTTCGAGACGGTTGGGGGTGGGCTGTCCCTGTCGAAATTGCATCTGGAATTGTATCTCCAGTTGGCCGAGCGGTACTTGACCCTAGCCATGGATTGGGGGCGTCCCACGCACCGTTGGCGGATCGATTACGCGGCCCCCGGCACTGCAGCGGCTCGGAAAATCGAGGCCGACCTTCGCCTTGGGGACCGCTTCCGAGCGGATGCACATGCAATTCCTGGCGTTTACTTCATCAACCTCGGTAAGCCAGATAGCGCAGGTTCGTTCGCGAACGATTTTCAGGCCGAACGCATGAGGCCGAATGTCTTTACCGGCAATCGCAGATTGGGGTTTCCATTGTTGACCGAACACGGCGCGCTGGTTTGGGACGAATTCCACTTCGGCGATTTCTTCGTTCGTCAGCCGGGTCTTTATCGGTATCGCATTCGCTGTCGTCCTATTGTCAAGCCGGCCGGGTTGGCCCACCCAGTCCTCATGCAGGTGAGCGTCGGCGACCCGCGTGATCCACCGGCCGATGCCATTGCCATGAACGTCGAGCTGACTCCGAACGAATGGGCGACGCATGAGTTGACGCTGTTTCGCGAACTGGAGGAAGTCCGCGTGGGGGAAAATTCCTTGATGCGGCTAGATTTTCGGTTTCGCACCACGTTTCCAGTAAAAGGCCCGCTCCCGAACACGGCCAAGAACGTCGAGCCCAACCTCCAGGCCGCGTTGGACTTCTACCACCATCTGGTCGAGATCGATTTCATCGAGGTCGAGGGGCCGCTTCCTCCCGTGCAGGACGCGACACTTCGTGTTCCCGGCGTCCTGTCCAAGGATCGCGACGAGACGGCCGTGGTCCGCACAGCGCTCGAGCGCATGCTTCCCCGAGCGTTTCGTCGCTCGGTCTCGCCCGAGACAGTCGAGCGGTATCTCAAGCGATTTCAGGACGAACGTAAACGCGGTGCTCCCTTCGGCGAGGCGATGCGCGCGACGTTGATGGCGGCCTTTGTTTCGCCCGATTTTCTCTTTGTCGTCAACGACCGCGTTGCGACTAAAGCCAATCAGCCACTGTCGGCGCACGGACTGGCGTCGAGGCTTTCCTATTTTCTGTGGAGCAGTTGCCCCGACGATGAGCTGCTCCGCGCTGCCGAATCCGGCGCACTTTTGCGACCCGAGGAGTTGCGGAAGCAAGTACAGCGAATGATCCGCGACCGTCGTTCATACGCTCTGGCCGAGAACTTCGCCTCCCAGTGGCTGCACCTCAAGCGAATCAGTGCCGCGGAACCCGATCCTGAGTTGTACCACTACAACAAGCAACTCGAACGCGCCATGGTGTTGGAGACGATCGAATTCTTCAACGAGGTACTCCGCCAAGATCTGAGTATCCTGAACTTCCTCGATTCCGACTGGACGATGCTCAACGAGACGCTTGCGGCCCACTACAAGATCGCGGGAGTGCGAGGCGATCATTTTCGTCGGGTCGCGTTGGAGCCGAAACACCATCGCGGCGGCGTCCTCGGCCACGCCAGCATACTCAAGATCACTTCCAACAGCACCCGCACCTCGCCGGTCGTCCGTGGAGCGTTCATCCTTGAGAACATTCTCGGCGATCCACCACCGCCGCCGCCAGACAATGCCGGCGAACTGGCCAACAAAGTCCCAGGACTGGACGAAGTGACGCAGCGGCGACAGCTCGAAATCCACCGCGACGTCAAGAGCTGCGCTCGCTGTCACAGCAAGATCGATCCGATCGGCTTCGCCCTCGAGAATTACAACGCCGTCGGTCTCTGGCGCGAACGCGAAGCCGATGGTCTGAAGAAGCCTTTCAACAGCCCGAAAATCGACGCGAGGGCGACTTTGCCGGACGGACGCGAGATCAACGGTCCCGATCAGTTACGACGAGCCCTGATCGAATCTCCCGATCCGTTCGTTCAGTGTTTCATTGAGAAAATGATGGTGTATTCGCTGGGGCGCTCGTTGCGATTTCAAGATCGCCGGACCATCGCTCGGCTTCGCGATAGGCTCAAGGAGAATCAATTTCGTCTGGGAGCACTGATCGAGGAACTGATCCTTAGCGAGGAATTTCGTAACTACTAGCGAGGCATACGTCTCGCTTCTGCCGAACCAACAACAGGAAAGGGCGACCGATGATTTCGATCCTATCCCGACGCCAGGTGATCAAGGGCGGCTGCGCGGCACTGGCGTTGCCGTTACTGGAGGCTATGATCCCCAGGTCGACGAGAGCGGCCGAGACTCGGCCACATGCACGAATGGTGTTCGTTTACTTCGCCTCTGGCGTGGCTAACGAGGAATGGTATCCGCGAGACACCGGCAAGAAATATACCTTGTCTCCGACGCTCCGGGCCTTGGAGCCGCATCGCGATGAGATCACGATCCTGTCCGGGCTGCGTCACGAATACGACTTCAACGGCCACTCCGCGGCTGACACCTGGTTGACCGCCGACAATCCTGAGGGGGCGAACTCGATCTCGATCGATCAAATGGTCGCGCCTCATTTAGGACGAGATGTGCGGTTTCCGTCGCTGCAACTGAGCGAGCGAAGCGGGACCGGAGCGAAGCGGTTGACGCATACTCTCTCATTCAACGAACGGGGGACGCCGCTTCCGGCGCAGGCCGATCCCCGGCAGATTTTCAACCGCTTGTTCGTCGCGCCGGATGCAGCGTCGATCGCGGAGGCGGAACGGCGGTTGGCGAGCCGTCGAAGCATTCTCGACGACCTGCAAGCCGAGGTGGCCGCCAGGCGTCGCTCTCGTGGGTCAGGCGACTCGCAGAGGTTGACCGAGTACCTGGAAAGCATCCGTGAGGTGGAACAAGCTATCGCACGCGAGGAATCCTGGCTCCGCAAACCCAAGCCGGAAGCCGATGCCGCCTTCCTGGAAGCCAAACGTGGACGCATCCCCATCATGTACGAATTGATCCATCTGGCGCTCAAGACCGATTCCACGCGGGTTGTGACCTACCTCTCGTCGCGAGAGATCACCCGCGTTCACGAGGATACCCACCACGGCGGTAACCCCGAAAAACTCGCCAAAGTCGCCGCATCCGATCGTCAGCAGGTCGGTCATTTCGCAGAGTTCCTGACTCGACTGAAGAAGACGCCCGACACAGGGGGCAATCTGCTGGACAACACAATGATTGTCTTCGGCAGTGGGATGAACAACGGCGAGGGCTTCAGCAATGGAACCGGCTCGCACGGGGTCCGCAAAATTCCTTTGCTGTTCGCCGGAGGCCGCAACTTCGGTATCCGAAACGGTCAGCATTTGATGTTTCCCGACGATCGCACCCTGTTTGGTCAGGTGTTCACCACGATGTTACAGCGAGCCGACCTTTGCGGCGGCCGGTTCAAACGCTACGAGAACGGTCTGCCTGGGTTGTCGTGACTCTCTATCCCGCGAGATGCACGGCCGGCCCGTTCAATACCAATGCGCCCAAGGAAAAAGATCGCTACGACGAACTCGACGACATTCTCTCCACAACTGGGCAGGCCTTCTTGGGGCTGATGCTCGGATGCGCTCGCTGCCATGACCACAAGTACGATCCGATCAGCCAGCTTGAGTATTACCGTCTGTCCGCGGCCTTCACCAGCAGCCGACGCGCCCAGCGTCCTATCTGGATCGCCGCAGATTACGCCGCCGCCGAGGATGCTCGCCAGCAGAAGATTGCCGAACTGCCCCTGGACGCGGACGAGCGCCGACTCCTGCCGGCCAAGTTCGCCTCGTGTAGAAACACCAAAGACGATGGCCCCGCCACCTGGCGACGCAGCATTTATTTGTTTCGCAAACGCTCGGTGCCGATCCCGATGCTGCAAGCGTTCGATGCCCCTGATGGCAACAACAGTTCGGGGAAACGACCGCAAACCACCGTGGTGCCACAGGCACTCACGTTGATGAACGATCCAACGCTCCGCAAACATGTTGAACGCTTTGCCGACCGAGTGCTGGCCGAGGCCGGCGTGAAGGATCGCACTGCTCAGGTTCGTCTGGCCTACCGAATCGCGCTGGCCCGGCAGCCGCGCCCCGACGAACTTGTCGCCGTACTGGAATTTCTCGACTAGACCGACAACGCAACGCTGGCCGACTTCTGCCAGGCACTAAAACTTCTCAACAAGTTATTATGCATTGATTGATCCGTGGAGATGACTCATGATGGGCAACAGCAACCTCTCGAGGCGTGAACTGCTGACCCGCGCCGGTTGCGGTTTCGGATCGCTGGCCCTTCATGCGTTGCTGGCCCAGGATGCCTCAGCCGACCAGCCACGCATCAATCCACTGGCACCCCGGCCCAGCCATGCCACTCCGCGCGCCAAATCGGTCATCTGGCTGTTCATGCACGGCGGACCCAGCGCCATCGATCTCTACGATTTCAAGCCGATGCTGAAAAAACGCAGTGGGGAATCCCTCAATCTCGGGGCGAATGTCGGCTTCTTCGCCAGCAGCGGCAAGCTCATGCCATCGCCCTTCGCCTTCCGCAAGCACGGCCAGTGTGG
>CALEEC010000300.1 GCA_937949245.1 uncultured Gemmataceae bacterium
CCACGTTAGCACGCAAAAATGTATTGCCGTATGCGCATCTTGCAAGGCGGGCTGACGCCCGCCGCTGCGTGAAATCGAGTTCTCCGCCCTTTGTCTCTGCTTTGGGGCAGGCGTAACACGCTCAGCGCGTGCGTCGGATCATCAGCATCACCATGCCCAGATAAGCGAACGCCAACGGCAGCCCTACGAACGTCCCCCAACGCCAACTGCGGAACGCGGTGTCGTCTAGTTCGATGCGGGGGTAGCGCCATTTCTTTTCGTCGGGGACAGTCGTGGGGAGACGCTCTTGGCGATTCAATAGCCAGTTGCACAGATGTTGAAGCAATCTTTCTCGGGCAGGAGAGAGCGACGGTGTCGAAAACAAGCCGCCGTGACCGATGACCACGACGCGGGACGATGGCCGTTTTTGAGACAATGCCGCGGCTGTCAAGCAGGCCGACCATATCCCGCCGGCCGACTGCGATAGCGGCGACATTCCCAACAGGGCCGCCGAGCCTTTGTAGCCGACGTAGTTGGCATCGTACCATTCGATCGGCAAAGTGACCTCCAGCGCCACGCCCACAGGGAACGAACCCTTGCGTTCGGCCAAGCGGGTGCCGCGGTACGGATCTTCCGGCCCCGATGGCTCGTAGTACGGCACATAGTCCGGGTCGCTGCCCGGGAACATGGAGCCGAAGGTCGCGTAGCCGGGGAAGGGGCGTGCTTCGTTCCACCCCGCAGGGTCGGTCCAGAGGAACTCGGCGGATTGGGGGAGTTTTCTTTCCCATCCTTCGACCAAAAACACTGGTCGCGGATGACGAACCGGTATCTCGAATTGCGAAAAGCTCCGGGCGGTGTCGCGGATGGCTTCGGCAATTGTGTTCGGCTTGGCTTCCGGTGGCGGACCGACCAGACGCAACGACGGCACGTCGCGGCCTTTGGTGGTCAGTTCGCGGCTATTGCGGCGTTCGGCGAAATTGGGGGCTTCCGCCTCGAATAACACTGTCTGCGGAGCCAAATCGACGCCGACTTCGCGCAGCAACCGTTCCAACTCGTCGCTGACCACTCCTTGAGTTGCCGCGGGGGACGGCGTCGGTTGCAGCGGATCGGTGTCGGCCAGTGGTTCGGGGGTATTCATCGGTCCGGCGAGTACCAAGATGGGTTTGCCCGCTTTCAGGAAATCGCGGATGACTTCGACCTGTTCGCGGTCCAACGGGTGCAATTCCGGCGGAACCGCTTCCGGCAAAGCGACGTTCAACAACGTCACGCGTGCGATAATCAGCAAGTCGCAGGTTTGCAGCAGACGTTCCATCTTGGCCCGAACGTCGGTGATCCGGCGTTCTTCGATGACGCGTTCGTTGCCGCGCAGGCTTTCGAGCTTGGCACGTTCCTCGGCCAACTTCTTTTTCGCTTCGGCCAGCAGTTCTTGGGCTTTGGCGATTTCGGGGGGTAATTCGCGTTTGGCATCTTCGACGGTCAGTAGTTGGTTGCCCAATGGCAGCAGGTAGCGTCGGCCGAGGCGTTGTTCTTCCGCTTCGATGCGGGGGAGGTCGGCCAAGATTTTTTGGTAGGTTTCAATCCGCCGTTGGCGAATTTGCACTTCGACCTCGGCGAAGCTGACGAGTCCTTCTTGGCTTTCCAATTCGCTTTCCTCGAAACTGTAGGCGGTTGCTTCGCTCTCGATGCGTCGCGTTTGCGGATTGCGCCGCCAATTTTTCCGCAAGACCATGTCGACGACTTCCAACCCCTGCCGCTCTAAGGCTTTACGCAAGCCGGCTTGTCCGTATTCGGCCATCCCTTCGACTTCTCGCGACGCCAACAGCGGATGGGCCACGGCCACCACGACCCGCGGTTTGCGTTCCTCGATGGCCAAGATGCGCCGAGCAAACACCTCGACGCCGCGGGGCGTCAGCACCAGATTGCCGCGACCGTGGTTGGCCTCCTTCGAGGCGAGTTTGTCCAATTGGTAAAATTCGCTGAAGGCTAGGCGTTGCACCCGACCGTTGGCATAGAAGAAGATGCTGTTCTCGGGCGCGGAACGTACCGCGTTTTCTAGTTCCTTCGACTGTCGTCCCAACTCGGCGAGTTTCTCGTCAAAGTCGTCGTCTTCTACATCGAGAACTTTCACTTGGAAAGTGGGGCCGAACTCCTGGATTTGCTCTACCAGATCGCGGACCTTCTCGACGACTTTGCGTTCCGCGGCGTAGTCGTAACGATCGGGACGATCGGATCGACCCAAAGTCTGATGTTGTTGCAACACCACAATCGTGGTCGAACTACGCAACTGCCGAAACTCCTGCACGATGTTGCTGGGCAAAGTAAACACCCGATCGCGCGTCAGGTCGAAGCGTTGGTAGTGGTGGAAGGACCAGACGTTGACCGCGATCAGCAAGCCGGCGGCTAAGGCCACTTGGAACAGGACGTTGGCTCCCAAGGCGCTACGTCGGCCGGCTGCGCCCAGAAGACCTGCCACGGTTTCAACCACCAGCGTCAGCACGACGATCAGCAGCGAGCCGGCAAACACACCGCCGACCCATTGCGCCGTCCTGCCGAATTGGCCGCGGAGAATCGCGGTCAGATTTTCCGAGAATTGGCCGAGATTCGCTTCCCAAGCGATGGGCAACGAGCCAAGCCAAAATCCGGCCACGCTCCCCAGCAAAACTCCCGTTAAGCCGCCGAAGCGTAACAGGCTCCGTAGCCGAGCCCCGCGGCTGCGTTGATAACGAACGTCGGTCGTAGGTCGAGTGCTGCTCATCGATTGCTCTCCTCGGCTCAACGCCAACGACGGCTCTCCAAACTCCGCACCGTCAGGAACAAGAAAAACAGTGTCGCGGTCGCGTACAGCACCAGGTTCCGCGTGTCGATCTGTCCGCGGGTGAAATCCCGGCTGAAGTGCAACGGCACGCTAAAAAAATGGATCAGTTGGTAGGTGAAGCTGGCGGAATCGAGTTCCGGTCGCCAAAAGCCTGCGACGATCAGCAACAGGCTGAGTACCAACGACACCAAAGCGGCCACCAACTGCGAACGAACCAAGGAACTCACGAACAATCCCAACGCCAAAAACATTGCTCCAGCCCCCAAGACGCCGATGTAGCTGGTCAGCACCGGCCAAGGGTCGATGCGTGCTTTGCCGGTTTGCCAATCGAGATCGACCAAGATCGGTACATAGACCAACGTCGGCAGCCAGAGTAACCCATAGAAGGCGAGGCAGGCTAGGTACTTGCTCAAGACGATCTGCCAATCGCGGATGGGAGCGGTCATGAGCATTTCCAGGGTACCGGTGTGCCGCTCCTCGGCCAACAACCGCATGGTCAGCAGAGGAGGGATGAATAGGAAGACCAACCAAAAGCGTTCGTCGCCCAGCATGACTTGCATGGGCCATTCGGTGCCGCGATGGCCGCGTGCCGTCAGCAGTTCTAATGTCAGGTAGAACAAATGCCCGGTGACCACCAGAAAGACCGTCAGCACCACATACGCGATCGGCGACAGGAAATAAGCCAGAAATTCGCGGCGAAACAAACTCCATGAGGCACGCATCATCGGCAAGCCCTCCGTCGATCAAACTTCGGTCCCGGTGATGTGAACGAACAAGTCTTCTAACGATCGCCCCTGCGAATGCTGTCGAATCGCGGCCAAGGTACTGCTGTGCGCCACACGCCCTTGATGGATAAGAATGACCGAATCGCAGGTCATTTCCACTTCGGGCAGAATGTGAGTCGAGAGTAGGATCGTATGTTGATCCCCCAGTTCGCGGATAAGTTTGCGTGTCTCGCGGATTTGGGCGGGGTCGAGTCCTGCAGTCGGTTCATCGAGGATCAACACCGGTGGATCGGCTAGCAGAGCATCGGCCAGCCCCACACGTTGACGATACCCCTTAGATAAGGTGCCGATCAATTGCCGACGCACGTCGGTCAACCAGCAGCGTTCCAGGCCGAAGCCGACTCGGGTACGACTCTGGGCATGGCTCAACCCCTTCAGGCCAGCGCGGAAGTACAGATATTCCTCGACACGCATTTCGGGGTACAACGGGCAATTTTCGGGCAGATAGCCGATGCGTCGGCGAGCCTCCAAGGGGTTCCAAAACACATCGTAACCGTCGATGGTCGCGCTGCCAGTGGTCGCGGTGAGATAACCAGCCAAAATGCGCATGGTGGTCGATTTGCCGGCTCCGTTGGGCCCCAGAAAACCGACCACGGTTCCTTTGGGGACATCGAAACTGACATCCTGAATCGCAGCGTAATCGCCGAAGTATTTCGTCAAGCCGTTCACATGAATCATCGATCGTCTCTCCCGGCAAGAAACTACCGATTCCTCTTGAGTGCAATCACGAAAGCCGGCATGCGGATCGTGGCCGAGTGCCGCGCCACGAGCAAGTTAGGCAAGTATGCTTTGGCTTAGGAAAGCAGCAGCCAACCGGCCAGCGTGAAGTAGATCAGTAGCGTAGCCATGTCGGTTAACGCCAAGGCGATCGGCCCGGCCGCCAACTGGGGGTCGCGTTTCAGCAAATGGAGCAGATACGGGATCAATACGCCGATCAAGGCGGCGGCAAGGATGCTCCCACCGATACCTCCTAGCAAACTCCAACTCCCCCACCAACTCCCCTTCCACACTAGTGCTACCATGCCGACCAGACTACCACAAGCCAGCCCCAACAGCGAGCCAGTGATCGCTTCGCGGCGAAGTTTCGGCATCAAGATCGACCATCGCGGTTTCGGCCCGTGGAGCGTTTGAATGGCCAAACTCACCGATTGGATGGTCACACTCTCTGCTAAAGCCAATACTACAGGGATGAACGGCACGACCAAGATCAAGGTAGCCACCTGCTGATACCAGTCGGAAATGACGGCAGCCAACAATCCCCCTGCGATGTTGGCTAACAACCACGGAAAGCGATGCGTGAATGCCAGCCACCCCGAGCGTTGCTGCGTTTCGGTCCAATGCACGCCGATCAACTGGAACAGATCCTGATTTTCTTCTCGGCGTTCGAGATCGCTCAATTCGCGGGTGTACAGATCGACATCGACCAAACCAATCATCTTCCCCGTGTCATCGACGATCGGAAAGGCCAGCAACTGGTTGAGCAGGAAGAATTCGCAGGCTTCCAAAACTGTGGCCGTGTGCGGAATCGCGACCACGCGATCCACCATGATTTCCGACAAGCGTTGCGTGCGGGGGCTCAGCAGCAGCCGGCGTGTGGGCACCACGCCACACAGACGCGATTGGTCATCGACGACGTAAAAATAGATAATCCGCCCCTGTGGTTGACTCCGCTGAATTTCCTCCAAAGCCTCTTGCACGGTCAGATGTGCCCCCAGTTGCACGAAATCCGTACGCATGTGCCGCGTCACCGGTTCTTGCAACTGATCCGCCGACAAAGCGAGGTTCAATTCGGCCACGTTCGCAGGTTCTCCCGATCTCCCAACGACAGCGAAATGCGGTCGCGACAATCTTCAGTCGCCCTGCCTACAGGCAGTTTCGCTCGCGCCTGGCATACATCACAAGTGGCACCACCTTCAAGTGGCTTCAACTTCGACCGGCCGATACACCAACACCGGCGTTTGCGTGCCGCGTAACACTTTGTCGGCCACGCTGCCCAGCAGCAGATGTTTCAGCCCTCCCCAACCATGCGTGGCCAGGGCGATTAGGTCATGGGCATGGGCGTCGGCTTCCTTAAGGATCACCGTCGCGGCGGGCCAATCGAACACGACCTGCCGGGCTGCGTTGGCTAACCCCGGGTAGCGGCTGCACGTCTCATCCAGATGGTTTTTCGCTTCCATCTCTACAAAGTCCGTCACCGAGCGTTCGATGCCTAATGGGGCTTCCAGCGGTTCATTCCAACTTCCCGAATGCACCGGGGGGAGGACGCGCAGCAGACGATATTCCGCGGACACCAAGGCTCCCAGGGCCAACGCGGGGGGAATCACTTGTTCGGCGAAACGCGAGCCGTCCAGCGGAATCAGAAAGCGTCGCGGCACGGCATCCAACGCCAGATCGGCCACCGTTTCGCGGGGACGCACCAACAACAACGGAGCCGGCGAACGCTGCACTAATTCCGTCGTGACACTGCCGAACCATAACCGACTCAACGGGCCATACCCATGCGTCGACATGACAACCAAGCCGCAACCGCGTTTTGCCATGTATTCGCACAACACATCGGCCACCCGACCTTCGAGCAAATGCGTCGTGGCCGACAATGACGGATGCACCGAACGGAGACGGTTCATCAAACCATCGAGGTATTCTTCAGCTCGCGTTCGCGCTCGCCGATTGTCCGATTGCAACGCCGGCAAATGCAGATCGGGGAGGGACAAGGGCCAATGCACATGCACTAGATCGATCGGCAACGAACCGCGACGGGCAATCGACGCGGCCAAAGCGATTGCCTGTTCGCCAAATGACGAACCGTCCACCGGAACGAGGATCGAGTCGAGCATGGCAACTTCTCCTGACAGAGGATTTAGGGCTGGACCAATACCGTCCGCACGACCTTGCCCGAACGCAATTCGTGGATGAAGCCCCCGCGACGCACGCTACCATCGGCAGCAAACGACACTTCGCCGGTCAGCAGCGGAAATTTGGCATCTGCTTTCGTCAAAGTTTCGACCAAAGGTTTGGCCATCGTCGATTTTGCCCGCCGCAGGACTTCGGCGGTCAGCAGCACGGCTTCGGCTCCGAAACAGG
>CALEEC010000301.1 GCA_937949245.1 uncultured Gemmataceae bacterium
AACCAACGCCTCGACGTGCTCAAGACGGTCCAAACGGTCTCTGGCGTCGGCCGTATCCGCGATGGTCTGCAAGTGGTCAACCTGATGCCAACGGGTGGCCAAGTGATCGAGAATATGCCGGTGATGCGCGGGGGACATCACGGAGGCGTGGTCGTTGATCCTGCTCCGGTGGCCGCTCCGGGAGCCGTGGGATTTGAAGTGAACGGCCCCAAGATGCCGCACTACGCATGGCCTACTTACGCTCCGTACAACAACTTCTCGCGCGTGGCCACGCCGGAGTACTATCCCTACCAAGCCTTCCCGTTCATCGGCCCGTTCTATCCGTTCCCCAAGGTGCCGCTGGGCTGGCGAGCTGTCAAACTGCAATGGGAAGATGGCCACTGGTACTACGGCCGAATCGCGACCTCGCACGACTACTGGCGCGTTCGTTTCTGGTGATCGCAGCTTTCGACCGCAGGAAGTGGCTGGTCGCAGCATACGGCTGATTGCAGGAAGTGGATTTCCGCAGGAAGTAGTCTCCGTAGCAGGCGTACTTGGCAACGGATGCCTAGAAAGGAGTTCTGGGCATGAACCACCCCCGTCGGCACGTCCCGCCGACGGGTTTTTCGTTGAGTCGCAATGCCAGTGGAAAATTCAGACCATTCCCCAGAAGCGCCGCAAGCCCCATTCCAGCCCCAACAGCAGGACGAACAGCACCAGCACCCCCGGCAAAAACCACGGTTGTTCGCCGCGCCGCCAATCGGGGAGCAGTTTTTGCGCCGCTTTCGACTGCGGTTGAGGAGCAGAACGCAAGCGTTCGAGGAACTCCGGCAGTTCGTCGGCTCGAAATGATTCGCCGAAAGTTTCCGCAGCGATTTTTTCCATCAAGCCGTGATTGGCCGCCGGGTTGAGCAACTCTTGCGAACTCTTGGCGAAGACCAAGAACGGCACCTCTTGCCGACCTTTGACCTCTTCGCCGCTGGCAGATTTCCCTTCGCCGATGGCAATGATGCGATATTCCCCTGGTCTGCTCGCCTTGTCGAAGTCGAAGGTGAACGGTTTGCCCGCCTCGGTGGATGCCAAGACGAATTTGCTGGGATCTTCCTTCTCTCCGGGACCAACGATCTGGTACCGCAGGTCGGCACGCGGTAATGACCGACGATTTTTGTCGATGACCTGGATATCGACCGTCAGCTTTTCATGGGTCGGCAGTCGTCGCGTACTGGGAGTAACCACGACGTTGCCTTCGACCTGATCTTGTTGCGCCAACCACATGACGACGCGACGCCAAAAGGTTTTGTGATACTCCAATCCTTCGCGGGTCTTGGGCAAACCTAAACGATGCCACACCCAGGTAGTATCCGCTCCGAAGGCCAGAGTTCGGCCATTGCCGTACTGCATGCCGACCAGCAACGGTCGGCCCCGTAACGGATCGTTGATTCGCGCCAGCACGATCGCGCCGGGCTTCAAGGAACCTAAGATATTCGCGCCGTTCAATTGAGTTTTCGGCTCATTGAGAGCACGCCAGGCTTGCTCGTTGTCGCGGTCGTCGTCCTTGAGACGCATCATGAAATGCTGCAACCCTTCGCGGGTCGGCTGCATTTGAATCAGTTGATCGAGTTGACCGTTTTCATCCAACTGCACAGGCAACAGATCGGCTAGGTCGCGGTAGGCCGGCTGCGTCCAATCGCCGGAACCGGGGACGTTCGGGGTGCCGGCGAAACTATCGACGCCCCCCATCATCATCAGCCCCATTTTGCGATCACGCACCAACTCTTTGATGCGTCGCAACACGGCTGCATCCCCGTTGGTTAGCCGTTTGGCCGATACGTCGCCCAAGATGATCACGTCGTATTTGTCGATATCATCGAGGCTCCCCGCGTTGACGCGATTCAGATCGACGGCCCCCGCCTCGGAATCAGTCTGCAACAACAATTCATGATACGAGAACCGCTTCTCGGTCGCTAAGGCCATGCGGAGATACTTCAACTCCAAACGCAACCGATCCACTACCAAAATGCTGACCCCCTCTTTGACCACCGAGACATACGTTTCGATCGAATTGTTCTCGCGAGAACTATCGGGGAACTGATTCTCGGGATCGATGACCAAACGTACTTTCATCTCCCCCTTCTCCGCGGGAGTTTGGCTTTCGTCGATGACGAATTTCAAATCGTTATCCCGTGGCTTGAGCAGTTCCACTTGAGTACGCAACACGCGGCGTTCCCGTGGCTTTTTCGTCTCGGGGTCCAGGTCGGTGATCCACACCTCGGCTTGCGGTTTGCTGCCGACAAAGCCCGGCGCATGCACCGTGGCCGAGAGGGTCAGCCGGCCTTTGGTCGGCAACGGCGACGGATCGGGGCGGATCTCCGCGATTGCGATGTCCTTTTGGTTCGGCTGTGTCAGCGTTTGGCCCAGTTTGAACGTGTAGATCGGGCAAGACAGATCGCGGAACCGCAGCGATTCGCTTAGCCCCGACAGGGTGTTACCGTTCTCTGTGCCATCGGACAACAGCAAGACGCCTCGGATCGGTTCGTCGACGTTTTTGTACTTGTTGTACAGCCGATTCAAGGTCAAGCCGATGTCGGTGGCTTTGCCATCGGGGCGGGTTTGAGCGTCGAGGCGGTCCTTTTTCTCGTCGAATTGCTCCGAGAAGCGGTACAGCACGCTTTGCACTTGGCGTTCTTCGCGGAGTTTTTCGAGGATCGGTTCGGCGCGTTGGAGCACTTGTTTCGTCACTTCCCAGCGGGTCTGATTGTTGAATTCGTCGGCAATGGTCATGCTTTCGGAATGATCAACGACCACCAGCAATAGCGAGGGTTGTTTCGGCTCTTCCTCGATGGCTATCGACGGACGCAGTCCTACCAGGAGGATCAGCAGCAGAGCCAACAACCGCAAAGTCAGCAGTACCAGCAAGCGGGAGCGGGTCGCTTGCGGATGCCGGTAATACGACAGCAAGGTAAGCAACGTCAACGCCACGCCGACCGCGAACCACAGCGGAAAACCGATGGCGTCCCACGAACGGGGCCACGCGGGATTGGTCAGGAACGTAAACCAGCGTTCGACGTTCATGGGTGCGGCTCAACTCCAAGCGGCAGATGCATTCGCGGTTCGGCCTAACTACTGGTCGTAGCTTAAGCACCGGCACGGCCGGTAGCGGTCGGCTCCCGGTAAAACTTGTTAGCCAACAGACCTTCAAGGGTGAACAGCAGCAACAACAACAGCAACAAATACGGAAATAGCTCGACCGGAGCGGTAAAGCGGGCTTCGAGCAGATCTTTGACCCGCAGTTGGCGTGTCAGCGGGAAAATTGCGTCATCGCCCAAGCTGGCTTGGATCGGTTCCACCGCGGCGCGATCCAGCACGCTTTCGCCTCCGGGGGCGTTCAGACTGAAGGCTTCCTGCCATGGGGGTTCCTTGCGTGACAGGGTGAAGTTCCCCGCCTGAGCGGTCAGTCGGCGGGGAATTTCGACACGGTTGCTCGTGGGGGCGTCTGCCTTCCCGGTTTTGGGCGGATCGCGTTTGAGGATGGCATCGTCCCCGCTGATGCCCGGTCCTTGCAAAATCAGGTTCGCCGGTAGGGCCGACTCTTCTTTGGGCACTTTCAACGTCACCGGCAGTCCGGCGGCGAAGTTGAACACCGTGTTGTCCTGCTCGCCGGTCGCGGACTCCAAAACCTGATTGGCCAGCACGAAGTAGAACGAGGTGGCGAGGTAATCGTTCCAGTAGGGGCGATCAAGTTCGTCGCGTCGGCCATCCATGCCAGTGGTGAACAGCATCACCCGGCCCGAGCCGACCTTGCGTTCGAGCAACGCGGGGCGTTGCTGCGGATCGGTGTATTGGGTGACGATCTTCGCCTTCGGATGAGCTACGACATCCCAGTAGCGGACCACGGTCGGGGGGAAGCGAATGAAGTCGATATTCCCCTGCAACAGCCATTCGCGGAACGGCTTTAACAACGAATGCTCGAAATCCAGAGCGTTCATATTCCAGCCGATCGGGGGGGCTTTCTCATCGACACGCACTAGCCCCCGCAGGGTGCCGGGCATGAGTCCCTGGGCGGTAGGGTTATCGTTGTAGGTGAATAGCTTGAGGTTGTCGTCCAACGGCATCACTAGCAGTTGGCCACCGCTACGCACGAAGTCGTCGAGGCGTTTCCACAATTCGGCGGAAGGGCCAGCCACGCCGAACAAGCAAATGGCCTCGACGCGGTTCCATTCGCTGGCCGGTTGTTGCATCGCTTGGGGCGGCGTGACGGTGCGGACGCGAAATTGTCGCCCTTTTTCCAACGCCAACGACCACAGCAACGCCTCGTCCGGTTCGTCGGCAATGATTAGCACATCGCGTGGCAGGCGTACCCGGAACGACAGATAGCGGACGTTGTCGAACGGCAACGGATCGCTGCTTTCGAGCAGGAGTTCTACCTGATGCGGTCCGGGGGCGAGGTTGGTCAGCGTGAATTCGACGCCTTGGGCTTCACCGTCGGCCAATTGTACCGGTTTGCGCTCCACCTCGGCTTTGCCATCGACCCGGCAAGCGAGCGTCGTCGTCAGTTCTTTCCCTTTGGCTAGCAGCAACACCGAGATCTTCACCGGCTGTTGGGCAGGGACGAGTTCCGGTTTCACCTGAGCCGCGACGATGCCGGCGTTGAAGGTTTTGTCCAGGCCGACATCGACAAAGATCGGCTTCGCCAACGGCGGAGGCACTTCTTGGAGGGCTTTCTGAATCTCGTCGGCAGGCACTTGGCCCCAACAATCGCGGGTACGATCCGACAGCAGCACCAAAAGTTTCGGTAACGGCGGAAGATTCTCGCCCTGTTCCTTATCGACCCGGCTGAGCAAGCGCAACGCCCGCGGGAGTGCTTCGCTAAGCGATGCCCCGCTAAAGCTGGGTTTCTTCAGATCACGGACCCGCCGACGCACGTCCTCGATGCTGGGCCAGCGTTGAATCTGGACCGGATCCCCCGTTTCGACCAAAACTACCTTGCTATTTTCGGGAAGTTGATCGATCAATTCCAACACGCGTGCTCGCGCTTCGTCGAACAAGGTCCATGGTCCTTTGGGGACTTCGCCAAGCAGTTGCAGTTGTTTTTGCCGAATCTCGTCGAGAAATTCACGTTCCGCGACGATGTAGCCCATACTGGGGCTGGTGTCGAGGACGATCACCGCGGCCACCGGTTGTTCGCCCTTAAGGTTCAACCGATCGCTAAGCACTAGCGGTTGAAATAGCGTCAGGGCCATCAGCAAGATCAACAGCATCCGTAGCAGCAACAACAGAAAATGCCGCAGTCGGAGTTTGCGTTGATTGATGCGGCTCTTTTGCTGCAACAGCCGAAAGGCGGGGAAGACAATGCGTTTGGGTTCCTGACGCATCAGCAGATGCAGCAGGACCGGAAGCCCCATGAGCGTCACGCCAGCTAACAACAACGGATGAAACATGCGGATTTTCCCGTGCGTGCATGTATGCCTGCGTTCAGAACCGCGATGCGGAGTTGGAAGAGTGCGGTTTGGAGGGTAGCGCTTGCGGTTCGTCGGTCCACGGTTCATCGCCCCAA
>CALEEC010000302.1 GCA_937949245.1 uncultured Gemmataceae bacterium
AGCGAGCGATCAGGGCACGCAGTAGCAGATGTTGGACTAGGCTCATCCGCTCGTGGGGGGGCATCTCGAAGGCACGCAATTCGACTAGACCGAGCCGACCGCTAGCGCTGTCCGGCGAGTAAAGTTTGTCGATGCAGATCTCGGTGCGGTGCGTGTTGCCCGAGGCATCGATCAGCAGGTTGCGGAACAAGCGATCGACCAACCAATACGGCATCGGGCCATGCTGCGGAATCTGGCGGAAGGCCAGTTCCATTTCGTACAGCGAATCGTTGCGGGCTTCGTCGATGCGGGGCGCTTGGCTAGTCGGGCCGACGAACAAGCTAGAGAACAGAAACGACAGCGACGGGTGATTTTGCCAATAGCCCAGCAAGCTACGCAGCAGATCGGGCCGGCGTAAGAACGGCGAATCGCTGGGTGTCGGCCCGCCGACTACGATGTGATTACCGCCGCAGGTGCCGGTATGTCGGCCATCGAGCATGAATTTTTCGGTCGATAGTTTCGCTTGATGGGCCTCCTCGTACAACGCGGTGGTGTTGCGTACCAGTTCGTCCCACGACCGGGCAGCGTGAATGTTCACCTCCAAAACGCCTGGATCCGGGGTGACCTTCAGCGATTCGATCCGCGGATCGTAAGGCGGGGGATACCCTTCGACCAACACAGGCATCTTCAGCTTGGCTGCGGTCGCTTCCACGGCAGCCATCAGGTCGAGGTAATCTTCCACCGTCGCTACCGGAGGGGCGAAGACGTACAAAAAGCCTTGCCGTGGTTCGACGCATAACGCGGTTCGCACGATGCCAGGGATCGGGCTGCCCAACCGTTGCGGCACTTGCGGACCATACCCCGGTAAGCCAGCGACAGCAAAGGGATTGCCAGGCTCACGCGTCGCTTGGGTGTGCAGCCGAGCTTGGCCGTAGTCCGGCCGCGGCCCCAGCGGTTCCCGTGGGAAAAAGCCGTCGCGTTCGACCAGTGCATCGCGTTGTTCCGGTGGTGCCCACGGCAGCGAGTCCAACGGCAGACGAAACCCCATGGGCGAATCGCCCGGAATCAGGTACATCTGTTCCCGTCGGAAAAACCACGCACCGCTTTCCCAGATCGGCCGAGTGCCTTCCCAACTACGACGCAGCGGCAGGGCGTAACCGATATTCCGGGCCAATCCTTGATCGAACACCTTCGCCAAGCGGGCGCGTTCTTCAGGATCGTCGAGATTGTTGGCATGAGGATCAAGGTTGATCGGCAGTCGGCGTTCCCGCCACAGGTAGTACCAGACGTCTTCGTAGCCTGGCAGGGCCAAGTTCGGATCGACGCCCAACATCTCGGCCAAGGTCGCGATGAACAGTTGGGCATCGTCGGCTTGAAAGCCGTAGCGCTGCTTTTCGTCGGCCACCCATTGCGGATCGGTCCAGATCGGTTCGCCGTCTTTACGCCAGTACAGCCCTAAGGCCCAACGCGGCAGCGATTCGCCGGGATACCACTTCCCCTGCCCGAAGTGCAGCAAGCCTCCTGGCGCGAACCGATCGCGTAACCGTCGAATCAGCACGCCGGCTTTCTGACGTTTCTCCGCTCCCAGGGCAGTCGTGTTCCATTCCGGCGCATCGCGGTTTTCTACCGAGACGAACGTCGGCTCTCCGCCCATCGTCAGCCGAACGTCATGATCGACCAAATCCATGTCGATCTCGTGGCCCAAGGCTTCAATCAGCCGCCACTCTTCTTCGGTGTAGGGCTTGGTGACACGCGGAATTTCGTTGATCCGCTCGACCTTCATGACCACGTTGAATTCAGTGCCCAACTGGTCGTCGGGGCGGTTCGGATCGGTGCTGAAGTGGATGGCTCCGGTGATCGGCGCGGCATTGAGCGGATCGGCGGCACAGGCCAAGGGGATGTGACCTTCGGTAGTCATCATCCCGGAGGTGGCATCCATCCCGATCCAGCCGGCCCCGGGGAGGTAGACTTCGGCCCAGGCATGCAGATCGACCACGTCTTGCAGCACGCCGACCGGCCCTTCGGCAGCCAGCACATCAGCCCGCAATTGGATAGAATAGCCCGACACAAACCGAGCCGCAAGCCCCAGATGCCGCAGCACTTGCACCAACACCCACGCCGAGTCGCGGCACGAACCCCGCCGCAACGTCATGGTTTCTTCGCAACTTTGCAACCCCGGTTCCAAACGAATGACGTAGTCGATTTCTTCCCGTAGGGCATGGTTGATGTCGACCAGGTGATCGATGGTGCGCACCCCATGCTTGCGGTGCCGCTCGACGAAGGCGTGGAAGCGTGGTCCCGCGGCTTCCTTTTCCAGATAGGGGATCAATTCGCGGGCCAACGACGCTTCGTAAACGAACGGGTACTTCTCGGCGTAATTTTCGATGAAAAAGTCAAACGGATTGATCGCCGTCAGATCCGCGAGCAGATCGACTTCGACGACGAATTCCCGTACCGGCTTGGGAAAGACCAAGCGTGCCAGGTAGTTGGAATAAGGATCTTGCTGCCAATTCAAGAAATGGCCTTCGGGCCGAATCTTCAGCGAATAAGCCAGGATCGGCGTTCGACAGTGGGGAGCCGGTCGAAGTCGAACCACTTGGGGACCTAAATGGACCGGTCGATCATAGCGATACTCGGTCTTGTGATAAAGCGATACTCGGATGCCCATAAATGTTCGCAAACTTTCTGTGCCAGAACTTTCAGCAGTCGCCACGGTCCGCGTCGATAGCCACGACATCGACGGCAAAACGAACAAAATTTAAGATATCGATTTCAAATCGAAATGGACGTAAAAAAACTCCCGCTACCATCGGTAGATCGGGAGCAGCCGAGCGGGGGGCGTTAGCCCCCCGTGTTTCGACTCGACGACTGGCGTTGTCGGCTCCTG
>CALEEC010000303.1 GCA_937949245.1 uncultured Gemmataceae bacterium
CCACTTTTGCCGTCGTACAGCGTCAGATGGAAACGCGCCGTTTTGCGGGTCGTGGTGTAAGCTTTGAATCCCAGATAGCCGATCTGCTTGGCCGCTGCCGACAGAAGATGCAGCATCGCGTGATCGGTCTGGCACCGCGTCCGCGGGATGTTGACCGCTTCCTCGAAGGCCACCTTTTTCAGCCCGATTTCGACGGCTTCTAGTGCCATCTCCATCGTCAAGACTTGGCGAACCTCGGCTTCAGTCAGGTACAACACAGGCATAAGCTACGCTCGACAGGAATCATGGGGCCGAGGTTTCCGCCTGGCAGTGTGGTTGAAGCCTCGCCAGACCTCGGCTACGCGGGACAGGAAAATTTAGGCCAACCACTGCCGCAATTGGTTCAAACCGCCTTCCAACTGTTCCATGTTCGACGCAAACGACATACGCACAAAGCCTTCTGCTCCGAACGCGCCCCCCGGCACCAGGTTCACATGGGCCGTTTCCAACGCTCCTCGGCAAAAGGAGGTCGAATCGGTGATGGAGATTCCGCCGATGGTTCGCCCATAATGTGCCGTCACCTCGAAGAAGACGTAAAACGCCCCCTGTGGTTCGGGAAAGCGGATGCCGGGAATGCGGCGGAGCATGTCGCAGACCAACTGCCGACGTTTGTCGAATTCTTGGCGCATCTCGGCAACGCAATCTTGCGGTCCGTTGAGAGCGGCCAACAAAGCGGCTTGGCTGACCGAACAGGGACAGCCGGTCTGCTGGCTCTGTACGTTGCCCATTGCTTGGATGACCGGTTGCGGAGCGACGGCCCACCCCATTCGCCAGCCGGTCATCGCGTAGCTTTTGCTGGCACCGCTAATGGTGATGGTGCGTTCGCGAAGTCCCGGTTTCAGCGTCGCGACGCAGGTCGGCCGCGCGTCGCCGTAGGTCAATTGCTCATAAATTTCGTCGCTGAGAATGGCTACGTTTTTCGGGAGTGCTTCGACGAGGGCTTCGAGTTCGGCCCGAGTGTAGACGGTGCCGGTGGGATTGCACGGCGAATTGAGCATCAGCAACTTAGTGCGGGGAGACAGCGCCGCTTGCAATTGCTGCGGCGTCATCTTGAAGCCGCTTTCCATGGTGGTCGGCACCAAGATCGGCTTGGCACCGGTCATGAGGACCAGATCGCTGTAGCTGACCCAATAAGGCGTGGGGATGATCACTTCATCCCACGGATCGCAAACCGCGGCTAGGGCATTGTGAATCGAGTGTTTCGCCCCGTTGGAGATCAGCACCTCTTCGGGCTTGCACTCCAAGCCGTGATAGGCTTGATACCACCGTGCGACGGCGGCTCGTAATTCGGGCGTGCCGTTGGCTGGGGTGTAGTGCGTTTGCCCTGCTCGGACCGCGGCATCGGCAGCATCAACAATGTGAGCCGGAGTGTTGAAATCCGGTTCCCCGAGGCTGAAGTCGAACACACGGATGCCCGCGGCACGCAGTTGCCGTGCCTTGGCCCCCGCTGCGAGCGTCGCCGACGGCTGCACTGCCGATGCCAATTTCGAGATCGCGATCATGCGAAACGTAACTCCCTAGCCGATGCTTGCTGAGCCGATAGCCGCAACTAGTGCAGGTATGTAAAGCGAAACAATGCTGTCATCATAGGAACCGAGCCGTCGAACCGCCAAGCGAAAATCCCGCGAGCGTTGGCGGCCGTGGGGATATTTTCCTTGACTTTCCTATCGGGATCGAGGGCCGATGGCCGCGACGCGATCCGAAGGAAGACTAAGTTGTGTGGATAAATGGAAGCGTTCGATCTCAAGCATCGTTGAACCGACACGACGACTGGCGTCGTCGGCTCCAATGTTTTGGAGAGCCGCGGACGCCAGTCCGCGGATGTTGCAAAAACACTCGATGATTGATTGAAAAACCGCCCGATAACTGGCGTTGTCGGCTCCCAGCAAAAACACCCGACAACTGGCGTCGTCGGCTCCTTGGTGCCCAGCCGACTGACTGGGCACCAAGCATGTTCAACCGCGATATTCCAGCGCGAGGATGGTGAAGTCGTCCGCTTGGCGGTTGTGATGCAGCAAATCGCTGGCGATCCGATCGACGAACGCGGCCAAGGGCAGGCTACGATGCGTCGCGGCCGCTTCCAGCAATCGCGACGAGGGGACGAACGCTTCAGCTTCCGGCGTCGCACCATGCACGCCGTCAGTCGTCAGGAGCACCCGATCGCCCGGAGCCAGTTGCTGAACCTGCTGGCTGAACGCCGCATCGAACACCCCCAACAACGTGCCGGCCGACTGCCAGTAAGTCGGCTCTCCTTGGGCCGGCAGATACAACGGGTGCGGATGCGCCGCACGGGCGAAGGTCAACAGACCATCGCGACAATTCAGGTGGCCGTACAGCATCGTCACAAACGGCGTTTCGCTCAGATTCAAGGCCACCAGTTCGCGGTTGATCTCTTCGAGTACCTCTTGCGGCGGGATTAGCCGATAGGATCGGCCCGTGATTTCTTTGGCTCGCAGCGATTTTTTGACGAACACACTCAACAAACTGCTCGCCGGGACGCCACGCCCCATCGCGTCGGCGGTGTAGAAACCGACGTAATCCTCGTCCAAGCGGAACGCATCGTAGAAATCACCACCGATGCGACTGCGGGGGCGATAACATACCGCGAAACTGGCCGAATGCACCTCCGGCAACCGTTTGGGCAGAAATCCCCGATGAATGCGCCGGGCTAACTCCAAGTCGCCGTCCATCTGCTGATACGCCTGTTGCAGTCGGGTATTGAGCAACTGTGCTTCGGCGGCCCGATTCGACCAGCGGGCCAGCACTCCGTGGAGTCGCAACAACGTTCGCACCTGGGCCGCCAACGTGACCGAATCCATGGTCGCCGGCCAGCAAGCATCGGCCCCCGCGTCCAATATTGCGGCCAACATCTCTGGGGACAACTCGCCGATTGTCAAGCACAAGATCGGCACATAGGAGTCGCCCATTTCCAAACGCCAACGCCGACAGCACTGCTGAGCTAACGTCGATTGGCTTGGCTCGACCTCCAGCACCAACAAGGCGTGACTCTGCAATGCCGTCGCGTCGATGCCGCTGCGGTCGCTGAGCGTGACAGCGACTCCCAACCCTGTCAACTGCTGGGCAATCGTCGAACGTGGGCTTCCCTGCATCGCGGTCAACAACACCCGCGGCAAAGTTGCCACGCGAATTTCGCTACTTCCTTCGGGGGGATGGCGTATTTCATTCATGACATCGTCTTGCTTGCACTCGAGACGCTTTTTTGCTTGCACTCGGGACGCTTTTTTGCTTGCACTCGGGATGCGGTTTTGCTTGCACTCATGGCGCGGTTTTGCTGGGCCAATCCAAGTGCCGCTGGAGGAAATCGAAAGTTCCTCGCCCGTGGATCACATGCCCGCCGGGGAAAAACTCGATCGTCGTGCGTTCGGGAATCTTCAGGCGATTGGCATACAAGTAACGCACCTTGGCATACTCGTAGGCCACCATCTCGTCGATGCCCACGGGATCATCGTGCCCGCGTTCGACCATGAACGGCCTTGGCGCGATCAGATACGCCATCTCGGCATAGTTGAATGTGTTGCCGAGGTCGAATTCGTACATCTCGTACTCGAGGGTATACATGTAGCTGCCGCGGAAATCGACGGATACGTTTTTACCGATCCACTCGTTGAAGTCTCCCGAACAAATCGACAAGCAATACTTCGGCAAAATGGCCGGCACCCGCATGGCTGTTTTGCCTCCGTAACTGAGGCCGTAGAACGCGATCTTCTGGGCATCGACATAAGGCAAGGTCGCCAACCACTCCAACGTCCGTTCATGCTGACGCACGATAAATGAAAACAACGACCATTTCAACGGATTGGCTTTGCGTTGCAGCACCCGGAACTTGTCTTGGCCGATGTAAGGATTCTGCGGTGCGTAAACGATGTAGCCCAGATCCGCCAACTGCGCCGCGAAGCGATTGTACACTGGCAGAGGTTCCGCTTCGATGGTGTCTTTCGGTCGGCCTTCCAAGCCGTGCTGACAGACCACGACCGGCCGGCGTTCCTGCGGTTTCAGATCTTTGGGCACCAACAGCACCCCGTAAGCGAACACCTCGGGGTAAACGTCCAGCATCACTTCGTAGCCGGTCCACTTCGGCGTGTCGTCCACCTGCCGCGACCGCGGCTTAGGATCGATCGTCGGTTCGGGAAGTTTGCCAATCACCTCTTCCCAGAAGTAGTTGCGATACCATGCCGTCGATTGCTCGAAGTTCGCCACGGTCGAGAAGTCGGCTTTGTTCCAGAAGTTGCGGCGGGTATCGTCGCTGTCGCGCCACAGTTTCTGAATCAGCGTGATCAATTGCTCGAACTGCCGTTTCTGCCGGTCCTCGGCCGAGAAGTGCTTTCGGCCATCGCTGGGGATGGGCACCTCGACGCGTGGGATGTCTTTGCCGGTCAGGGCGGTGAGCAAGTCTTTGGTCGAACTCGGTCCTTCGGTCGGCCCGACGAAGAGCGCGCCTGTGAAGCCTCCGGGCAGCGGTTCGCGTTTCCATTCGCGCTGCACTGCTTCGAGCGGCGGGGTCTGTAGATGTCCCGGCGCGGCATCGTTACGGCCCTGGAGTGGACCAGGCGGACCAGGCACCCGGGGCACCGGGCAATATTCGACCACCATCACCGTACCGGAAGCCAACTCGCGGATCTCCGCATCGCCGAAATTCGGCAGCAAATCCCACACGTTGCGGTAGATCGGCTCCCGCCACAGTTCTTCGCGCGGACCGAAATAGCCCGACACCAACGCTGCCGTCAGACGTCGCGTGGCTGGTTGACCGTTCAGTCCCGGCAACGGCAGATCCGCCGCCGCGGCATACAACGCCAGCAAGCCTCCTTCCCCGTAGCCGTACAGCCCCACCGGCACCCGCTTGCCGACGTGCCGTGCGTACAGCCAATCGACTCCCGCCAAAACCTTTTGCACTTCGTAACCGATCAGATGTCGCCCCATCTGATAGGCCATGCGATAGACGAACTCGCGGTGCGGCTGATTGGTGAATCGGCCAATCCGCGGATTGTTGCAGAAACGATTGCCGCGATCGATCAACATCGGCACCAACACGGTGCAGCCGGATTCGACCAACGCGCGTGCGAACTGAAACTCCGGCTTGACTCCCGCAGCCAGGCCGACGATCATTTCCGGCGTTTGATCGGCATCGGGAATGGCAATGACCGATGCGATCGGGGGCTTTTTCGGTTCCAACAACAACCCTTCGGCATCCAGACCGGGCAACACCGGCCAACGGACGGCGAAAACCTGATAGGTCGGCGTCTCGGCCACCAGGTGCGGCGTGTCTGGTCCCCCGACGTACAGTGGTTCGATCCGCGGCAGCCGATCGTCGACCACACCAATGATGCGACGAAACAGCTTGCGTTTTTCCGTCAACAGCTGTTCCCGAGCCGCGGCAGAGTCGTTGTCCAATTGCCAGCGTGCTTTGCGTCTCTCCGCGACTTGGGCCAATTCGCCCATTAGGAAGCGATCGATCCCCTCGACCATCTGCAAGCTGATGTCCCCGCGTTGGTCGAGCGGTTGCGTGCCGTGCAAGGGCCCGGCCGCATGGAGCGTTGGACTTCCTCCTCCCAGCATCGGCCCGCCTAACAGTATTCCTCCTAGCGTCACGAGCGTTTGCGTCATCCAGCGCTTCATGAGCTTTGCTCCCTGCTGCAGCATCGGTTGAACGAGGCGATGGCTTTTAGTTTGTGCAGTGCCGACGCGCTCGGCAATGCCATTTCTGCTGCTACGACCTCGAATCTTAGCTCAGCTATCCGTCGATGGGAGCAATCTTGGGGCGTCACTGCTACCCCGGTGGCCTAGCGTCCGCAGCTCTCCAAAAACCCAGCAGCCGACGACGCCAGGCGTCGGGTGATTCTGCTACACCCGCGGACTGGCGTCCGCGGCTCTCGAAAACCCAGGAGCCGACGACGCCAGGCGTCGGGTTGGATCTCCGGGTAAACGCATCCCCGTTGCCTCTGCCCGAGCAGCGGGTGTCAGCCCACCGTGCCAGCCCGCCTTGGTTCGAAACACGGGGGGCGGACGTCCCTGCTTGGGGGAAGACGTGGCGCGATCCTTTCCGAGTCGAAACTGCACGGCGCGGCAGTCACAGACTGTCCCAGACCAACGGCAACGTCTCGGCCAAGGTCCGCAGCGTCGGTGGCTGAAGGTCCACCGTCAGACGACGCAACCGGACAAAACGTTTCGATTCGAGCAACCAACGCACTCCGGCATCACTGACGCCGCAAGAATCGACGGCGAGCCACTCCAACCGCTCTGCCAACGGCGTGCGTGCCAACTCCCGTAGCACTGCATCCCCCAGATACGAATTGCCCGTCAGAAGCAATCGCCGTAACCGCGGCAGCCGAGCCGATTGCCCGATCCGAAACACCGCTCGGGGAGACAACCGGCAGCCGGACAGGTCCAGTTCTTCCAGATTCGGCAGCCCTTCGGCATAGGCCAACGGTTCGAGTGCAGACTCGTCCAAATACACCGACTGCAACTTCAGCCGACGTAATTCGGGGCACTGGCCATGTTCGGCCAGATGACGCACAATCGATTCGATCGCCGAATTGCTGGTGCTGATTTTGCAGACGTGCAAACGTTGGAAGTTGGGCGAGTCCATCAGTTCGGCCATCGCCTCGGGATCGTAATTGGCTCTGCCCAAAGCGAGCCGACGCAGCGAACCGAGTTCGGTCGAGCAAGCCAAAGCCCGCAACATCGGCGAATCGGGGAGGGTGGTTCGCGGAACGAAATCGCACCCGCGAATGGTTCGCAATGCTTTGCAGTGGGCCAATTGCATCCCCCAACCGGCCGCTCCGGTCAGACTCAGCCAGCGAATCGGCTCGCGTTGCGTCAGGGTGTGTCCGGCTTCGAGCCATAGTCGCACGCTGCAACTGAGGATCTCCGGCCAGCCACGCTCGAAGGTGACTACGCCGCGTGCCCAGTTCGGCAGATGAGCCGTCCAAAGACCACGATACCGGGCCAAGTACCGCCGTTACTCGGCCAACAATTGATGCAACCGCTCGCATTGTTCGGGAGTAGGATCGAGCAACTCGGACAGGTGATGCCGTTCGATCTGCACGCGGATGAATTCTGCTCGCGCCTGGGCCAATGGCTC
>CALEEC010000304.1 GCA_937949245.1 uncultured Gemmataceae bacterium
ATGGCCTTTTCAAATTCGACGGCCGCGGCCGCTGCTTGCATTTCGCGTTCCCACTGTTCAAGCAAGGTTTGATCTTCCCCATCCAGGAAGGCTTTCACCTGCCGAATCTGCGCGGCATACGCCGCTTGGCTGACCAACCCCGCGCATGGCCCCGAGCAAGTGCCGATCTCGTGACGTAGGCATTGGGGGACCAACTCGGTCTGCGGAAACAAAGCTCGGCGATCGGCAAAGATCATCGGCACCTTCTGCGAGCAATCACGGAGGCGAAAGGCGTCGTTGAGTCGGCGTGCCGCCTCCCGCAGCCGCGCCGCCCCCACGACCGGGCCGTAGCAGGCGATCTCTCTCCCTGTGGGCCGAGGAGTCGAATAAAGATACGGCCCCGGCCCGCGCCCCAGACACAGATAGCGATAGCGTTGCCGACCGGGAATGCCCTGCACATTGAAACGAGGGAGATAGCGGACGATCAGTTCCAATTCCCGCACCAGCGCCGAGAATTCGCTGAAGTTTTCTTCCCAAACGATGGTCCGCGTCGGTTCGAGAATCCGTCCGGCCTTGGGATCACGACTGTGGACGCGGAAGTAGCTGAGCAAGCGATTGCGGAGGTATTTGGCTTTACCGACGTAGATCAGTTGGGCGTAGCGATCGAGCATGCCGTAGACTCCCGGCGTGCGAGGGGCGGTTTGCCGAACGAGTTGCTTCAGTTGCTCGACCTGCGGCGCTTCGACTTGGCCGGTTGGAGGCTGATGTTCGGTCGGCCGAAACCGACTGGGGCCGAAGCCCGAAAAGCGTTCGTTAAGAAACAATCCTTTGCGTTGCACGCTCACGATGATGCTCCCTTGCTGGCTCAACGCCCGCCCTTAGTATAGCTAGCGCGACAGCGACAACGCCAGTCGTCGGGGGGAGTTCGAACACCTCCGGTCACAGACGTTCCCGGCTCGCCAGGAGCCGACAGACGCCAGGCGTCGGGTGTTTTTTCAGTCGTCGGGTGGGTTCGTTCCCCCGTTGCCTGTTGCCAGAATCGATGCCCAACTTTTCGTTGCAAGCCAAGCGATTGTCGATACAATGGATATGCCCGCCTGGTTGATCCCATCTGGAGGAGTCTGCGAATGTCGATTCCTTGCCACACCTTTACTCCCACGTATTCGCGACGCGAGTGGCTGCGTCTGTCCGCGAATGGCTTCGGACTGCTGGCGTTGGCCGATCTGTGGCATCGGCAAGCCGTGGCGCAAACGTCGGCTCGGTCGGCCAATCCGTTGGCTCCGCGACCGCCTCATTTTCCTGCCAAAGCCAAACGCGTCATCTTCTTGTTCATGCACGGCGGCCCCTCGCAGGTCGATACCTTCGATCCGAAACCGGCTTTGCAACGCGATCACGGCAAACCGTATCCGGGTAAAAAACCGCGGGTGCAGTTCGCGGCGACCGGCAATCTGTTGGCCTCCCCCTGGAAGTTTCACAAGCACGGCCAATCGGGAATCGAAGTCTCCGAACTGTTCCCCGAGATTGCCAAATGCGTCGATGATCTGTGCGTCATTCGCTCAATCCACGCCAACAACTCGGCTCATGGGGGAGCCTTGCTCCAGTTGCACACCGGTTCGGACACGTTTGTTCGGCCGTCGATCGGTTCGTGGATCACCTATGGCCTAGGCACCGAAAATCAGAACCTGCCGGGGTTTGTGACCATCTGCCCGACCCTGGGGCATGGCGGAGTGCAGAATTGGTCCAGCGCTTTTCTCCCCGCAGTGCATCAAGGTACGCCGATCGGTCATGCCGATATCCCGTGCAAAAATGCGGTGATCCGCAACATTCACGCCAGCAGTCCCCTCACGCTGCAACGCCTGCAATTGGATTTCCTCCAACAGATGAACCGCGACCACCTGCAACCCCTCGGCCCCGATGCCGACTTGGAAGGACGCATCGAATCGTTCCAGTTGGCTTTTCGCATGCAGGCGGCCGCTCCGTCTCTGATGGACTTCTCCGACGAATCAAAAGAAACCCTCGAACTGTACGGCATCAACGGCCAAGAAACCGACAACTTTGGCCGACAGTGCCTCCTCGCACGCCGTTTTGCCGAACGCGGGGTACGGTTCGTGCAGTGCAGCCACAGCTACAAATGGGATCAGCACGGCAATTTGAAAGCCGACCACGCCAAAAACGCCCGCGAAGTCGATAAACCCATCGCCGGCCTGCTGATCGATCTGAAGCGTCGCGGTCTGCTACAAGATACCCTCGTCTGGTGGGGAGGCGAATTCGGCCGAACTCCCACCGCCCAAGGCAACGACGGACGCGACCACAACCCGCATGCCTTCACCATGTGGTTCGCGGGAGGAGGGGTCAAACCCGGATTCGTCTATGGCAGTACCGATGAGTGGGGCTACTATGCCATCGAAAACAAGGTGCATATGCACGATCTGCACGCGACGATCTTGCACCTGTTGGGGTTGGATCATGAAAAATTGACCTTCCGTCACGCCGGCCGCGATTTTCGCTTGACCGATGTCAAAGGCCATGTCGTCCGCGAGATCGTCGCTTAACGACGTTGCCGTTGCCGTGGAGAAGGGAGCGTCTGGAAGATTTGCAACAACTGCTGATTCTCCTCGTCCGACAACAGCGGGACACCGTCCCGGCGTTCCGAGTTTGCCGCTTCGTCGAAGAACTCCGGCTCCGGGTCAGGAAGGGGGGAAGAGCGGTCGTCGGTGAGGGTGTCGAGAAATTCGTTGCAGGTCTGAAACTTCGCACCACGTCGGCGTGCCGATTGCTGCAAGCGGGTGTCGTTGGAGACAACTACCCACGCCCGCGGATTGAGTTCGCGGGCCAAGAGATCCTCAATGCGATCATCCGCCGACTCGCGGTGAGCGAATTGGACGCGAATTCCTTGCCGGACCACTTCTTGGGTTCCGTGCCGGGGGGCATTCTGAGCGTCGAAGATGACGAGCAATTCCGCGGGATCAGCCACCTTTTCGAGGAGCCAAGCCAGCAAGCGTTCGCGGTTTTTCTCGAAATCGCGGGGGCGCATCTGCGGGCGCGCTAGCCCGATGGCGTGCATCAGGTTGTATCCGTCGATCAGCGTTGGCATCGGTGGTTCTCCGCTCAGCGTCGGCCCACCGGCGAAACCTCGCGTTCGAGGTGGGCAATAATTTCGGCGGCCACATCCACGCCGGTCGCTTTCTGAATCCCTTCCAAGCCGGGGGATGAATTCACCTCCATGACCATCGGACCTTCATTCGATTCTATCATATCCACGCCGGCCACTTTCAAGCCCAGCAGGCGAGCGGCGGCCAAGGCAGTCTTGCGATAACTGGCGGGCAAGCGAAACGCCGTCGCCGTCCCCCCGCGGTGCAAATTCGAGCGAAATTCCCCCGCGACCGCTTGCCGTTTCATGGCCGCCACCACTTTGCGACCCACCACCAAGGCCCGAATGTCGGCCCCTTTGGCTTCCTTGATGAACTTTTGGATCAAGATGTTTTGGTCTAAGCCATGAAATGCCTCGATCACCGAGTTGGCGGCTCGCGAAGTTTCGGCCAACACCACGCCAATGCCCTGCGTCCCCTGCAACAATTTGACAACGACCGGCGGGCCTTCGACCTTTTCGATGCAATTGGGCACATGATCGGCCTGTCGGGTGAACACCGTGGGCGGAACGCCGATGTCGTGCCGGCACAATATCTGCAACGCACGCAACTTATCTCGCGAGCGGGCAATCGCTTGCGATTCGTTCAGGCAGTAGACGCCCATCATCTCGAATTGCCGGAC
>CALEEC010000305.1 GCA_937949245.1 uncultured Gemmataceae bacterium
TGCCCATCAGCCTGCCTCCCGGCAGACTGCGGGCACGACACGGCGGGAGCAGGCATGACACGGCAAGCTGACGCCCGCCGCTCAACAGAAGTGTGCGTTAGCCCGCTGTGAGGTGCTGTCGTTGCGCGGCAAGCGCTTCGAGACGCGGAGCAAGTTGTTCGGCCAACGCCAACGGCAAACGCGATCCATCGTACAATAGCGGCATCGGCACTTCGCGGAAACGCTCGCCGTGACGCAGCAGATGCACCAGCAACTTGTTGACGTTCGTAAAAGGATTGCCCATCGTCAGCGAAGCCACCGCAGCGAACGCCTCTGCCAAGATCGCTTCCAATTGCCGCGACAAGGCTTGTGCACGCTCGGTTTCCCCACGATCGAGCCAGGTAAGAATCTGCTGCAATTCCGGGGCAAAAGCATTGGCCGAACTCAACAGGAAGCCATCGTACATTCCTCCGGCGCTTTTCGGCCAAGTCGCGTAACCGCCGACCTCGGCTCCACGCACGAGAAACACCCCGCCGAAGTCCAAGCCACTGCGGGCAACACGATCGGTGCCGCTGGTGTCTTTGAACCACAGGAAATGCGTGTACTGCTCGGCCAAACGAGCGACCGTTTCCGGGTCCAGCTCGTTGTGCGTCACCTGCGGCAACTGATATAACGCCGTCGGAATTCCCAGGTCCAACACCCGGCACAGGGCCGAGAAGAGGTCCGCTTGCGTTAGGTCGGCCCCTTTGGGCGGGCAAATGGTGATGCCAACCACGGCCGGATGAGCCAATCGCGGTCGCAACGCCGTCACGGCGGACAACACCGAGTCGGTGTCGGTCTTCAAAATGCCGATCAGCACGCGGGTGCCGTGTTGTTGGGCCGCGTCGAGTACAATCGCGAGCAATGCATCGATGTCGCTATCGCTCATGTTCCACCCTTCGCCGGTCGAACCGGGCACCAACAAACCTCCGACAAAGGGCGACAAACTGCGTAGGTGCGCGACTATTTGACCGGCATCGGGAATGCGAGCGGCGGCAAAATCGGTGATCGGCGGACACCACAACCGCGGTATCCCTTGCGGAAACAATCGGCGAAGCCAATCTCGGCGAGCGGTTGCTGTGGTACTCATAGGCAACTCGGGAAGGAAGGACAAGTTCCAATCATTCTACGGTAGCTGAAACCATGCCGCGAGTCGATCAGCATGGCGTCCCGTAGCACGCCCCTGAAGCGATCGACTCTCCGCCGCGAGGATTTCTAGATGCAGATCGAGCCGATCCGGCGGCAAGGCTTCGCGGACGCGATCGGCCCATTCGATCAAGCACACTCCCCCCGCGTCCAAGTACTCGTAGGCTCCCAAATCGTAAAATTCGCCGACGTTCTGCAACCGGTAGGCGTCGAAGTGGAAGATCGGCAGCCGGGCTTCGTATTCTTGCACGAGGACGAAGGTGGGGGAGTTCACCGCGTCAGGATCGGTCACCTCCAACCCTTCGGCGATAAACCGCACCAAATGCGTTTTCCCGGCCCCGAGTGGCCCCGTTAACGCGATCACCGCCCCCGGAAATAGTTGCTGACTCAACGATCGGCCGAGTTGGGCCGTGTCGTTCAGCGAATGGAGCATCCAGGTACGTTCGCTCACGGTGGTTTCAGTGGTCACAGTGCGGCAGTCCCGGGATCGATTCACGCATGATTCCTATCGGTGGTCCCAGTTCGACGACGAGGGGGATCAATTCCCTTACGGTTTTTTCGGTGGTTGCGGTTTGACGACGGGGGTATCGGTTTGATTGCCCCACTCGGCCCAACTGGCATAGTAGTTGCGTACTTGTTTGGCCCCCATCAGTTCCAAGCCGAAGACCATCACCGAGGCACGAGCGCCGCTCTGACAGAAGGTGACGGTCGGTTCATTCAGTTGAATGCCTTTGCGAGCGAACAATTCTTGCAGTGCGGCGGCAGATTTGAAGCGTTGCGTTTGGGCATCGACCAATTCGCTCCACTCCAAATGCACCGCTGCGGGGATGGTTCCGGGGCGTTTGGCACTGAAGGTTTTGCCATAATGTTCGCCCGCGGTGCGCGCGTCGATGATCTGCGGTGGCTGGTTTTTCAGTTGGGACAGCAATTGCTCTTTGGTGGCCAGCCGCTGCGTTTCGGGAAGGTGCTGCACCGCCTTGGGCGTCGGCTTGCCTTCCTCTTGCGAGATCGGGCCGTTGACCTCTTTCCACCCTTGCCAACCGCCGTGCAACAAGCGGACGTCTTCGATGCCCCAGAACCGAAGAATCCACCACATCCGCGCCGCCTCGCGGAGGTCGTCAGAATAGACCACGACCGGCGTCTTCTGATCGATGCCCAGTTCCCCCAACTTCTTCAGCCAAGCGGAATCGGGCATGGCCCGAACCGAGGCGCTCCAATCATTGGCCGACACCGACAATGCGCCGGGGATGTGCCCCGCTTGGTAGTCGGCTTTGGCGCGGGTATCGAGCAGGACAAACGGATGCGGCTTGAGCAAGGCCATCGGCTCGACCAACAATTCGGGCCGCGGATATTTCATCGGGGCCGCTTGCAGCAGGAGCAACAGCGTCAGGCAACTAGTCCACATGAGCAGGAGTCCTTGAGGAATTGGGGGAGGAGTCGCTTCCTGGGGATGCATTGTATCGCGGAAACCGGCGATGTCCGCCTTGGTTTCAGGGGAAAGGTTCACCTGCCGAGCGGCGGGCGTTAGCCCACCGTGCCAAGCATCGCGCCGTGCCAAACATCGCACCGTGCGTTTTAAGACACAGCGGGCTGACGCCGGCCGCTCGCCAGGGAGAGGATTGCAGAAACGGTCCTCGTTTTGCGGCAGATTTTTCGGATTCTGTTCCAGGTCGGGATTGCTTCGGGGTAGAATGCGTCGGAGCGGAGGATGCGTAGAATACATCCACGAGGTGCATCGTCTAGGAAGCAAGGAGCATCCGAAACGTTATGAGTGGATTCGTCCTCGCAGCGGAATGTCGCCCAGATGTGGAGTCCGACGCTCAACTGATCGAGCGGTTTCGGGCCGGCGATTCCAAGGCGTTAGATGTCTTGTTCTATCGCTATCGCACGGTGGCTTATCGGGTGGCGTACCGATTGTTGGGGCATGAAGCCGATGCCCTCGATGCGGTGCAGGAAGGGTTCGTCAAGTCGCTGACCCGGCTGGACAGTTTCGCGGGACGCAGTTCGTTCAAGACCTGGCTGCTGCGAATCGTCAGCAATGCGGCACTAGACTTGGGCCGACAACGCCGACGTCATGAGCAAAAGCGTCGCTCCCTGCCCGACCACGATGCCTCGGAATTGGCTCTCGTCGCGCCGGTGACCGAACCGACCCAAACGCTCGAACAAGCCGACCTACGCCAAGCCCTCGACGCGGCCTTGACACAACTACCCGAACCACAACGCCGAACGTTCGTGCTCCATGTGGATGGCGAACTGAGCTATCGCGAAGTCGCGGACGTGCTGGGAATTTCCATGGGAACCGTCATGAGCCGACTTTTTTACGCCCGACAGAAACTCCGCAGTCTGTTGGAGGAGCGGTCTTCGCAGTCATGAATCGATCATCGCCTTTGCCCCCAGATTTTCCCCTAGAATGGTTGGCGGCTTACGCGGATGGCGAACTCGATGTCGTCGCGGCCGGGCGGGTCGAACATTGGTTGGCCGAGCATCCCGAAGCTGTCGAATTGCTCGAGGGGCAACGGTGGCTGTCGCCGCAGCACGACGACGGGGCCATGCATGGGGCGATCCCCTGGCCCAGTGAAACGCAATGGCATGCGACGCTGCAGCAGATCCATCAGCGGTTGCAACCACGTAACGCCCCTTCCCGGGGGATCGGCAGCGGACGTTCCCGCTTGATTTGGGCGGCATGCATCGGTCTGGTTGGTCTGCTGTGTGGCTGGGCATTTTGGTCGTTGCCGTTGCGTTTGCCCCAAGTTGGCCCCACGGAAGCACCATCCCAGTTCATCGAGCGTCGCGGTACTCTGCCCCCAGCCAACGGGCCGGAAACCGTGCCGATGCCGGCCGAACCGCTGAGCATCGCTTCGGCCGACGACGTCGAAATTGTCAGCATCTCGGCCGAAGCTCAGCAAGCGCTCGTCGTGGGACGCTTACCTTTGACCGAAGCCCTCTCGTTGGCCTCGGCCAGTGAGGTGACGTTTCTCCGGGTGGATCCCGAGGAATTTTCACCGCTGACTACCTCGACATCGGCTACGCCGAGTAGCCCATCGCCGATGATCCTGTGGCCGAGTCGGTTAGAGCCTTAATGTCTATGCCGAGGAACTCATGATTATTGCCGTTTTGCTCCATCGATCTTGGTGGATGCTAGTTGGGGCACTCTGGTCGATGCTGCCGACGGTGGTACGGTCGGAAGATCTACGGGTGACAGTGGTCGCGGTGTTGGCGTCGGAAACCCTCATGCGGATCGACGAACCTATCGCCGAACTCGCTGCGGAGGTACGCAAACGCTTTCCCAACTTGCAAGGCTTCCGTATCGAACGCACTACCAGCAAGTTGGTGCTGCCCAATCAAAAAACCACCTTTCCGCTGACCGATCAAACCGTGTTGGAACTGACTCTGCACGAAAACAAAGACGGCAAATCGTGTCTGACCGTCAAGCCGCCGACGTTGGGGGAAATTACCTACATCTGCAAATGTGGCAAATATCTGCCCATCGTGACCAAGTACCGCACGCCGGACAAGGAAGTGCTGATCGTGGCTATCATGTGCAAGCCTTGTCCGGGGACGAAAAAATAGCGGGGAATCGTCGCGGTGTCTGCCGATAGGTTCGCCTCAAGCACATGAAGTGGCTTTTCGTCATTTCGGACGTTGTTGCCCCCGCCACTTAGCAATTGCTTCCTCGCGTTTCTGATCCGAGGGAAAACCGAAATAGGTCGGATATAGCCGTGAGGGAAAGCGGGCTTCGGCATCAAAGTGGAAGTCGGTCAACGCTTGCCCGGAAGCCTGGACCAAAGCCGCCAAAGCGATGTCGCGGATCTGGGTGCGAGTGCCGAACTTATTCGCGGCAATGGGCGTCGCCTCGTCGAGCAGCTTTTCCAACGGTTGGACTTCGTGGAGTTTTGCCAGTCGGCCGATGGTGCCGATCGCCGCGAAACGATCCATCGGGGGGCGGTCTTTGTCCAACGCAATGCGGAACGCTAACGGCAGCAACTCCCGGATGCCCAAGTTGGCTCCGAGGTTAAAACTGCTGGAAAGCACCTCCGCCGTATGCCGATTTTCCAACCACAGCACATACAGTTTCTGCAACGGCTTGGCCCATTCGCCCGTCTCAATGGCAGTGCGAAACGGTTCTGTGGTCATCACCACGACCAGCGAATGCGAACGGGTGCCCACTTTGGCCGCTGGCTCGAAAGTGCCTAGCCACAATGCCGTGGCCACGTTGGGCACATCGACCGATTGGGGCATACCACTAAAGCGTGCTCGAAACAGTTCCTGGGTACGTCGGACATAGGCTTCGCTAGCGGCCGTTGGTTCGAGGTCGATAGCCTCCAACAATTCGGCTTGTGCCCGTAGCATGGCTGCGAACAATTGCTTGCTCGCGGAATCCGCGCCCACGAGTCGGCTATAACGGGACCAACCGGGAAGATCATGTTGGCGTTGTTGGTTGTGGTCGGCCTCCAAATCGGCCAATCGCTGTTCGAGATCGTAGCGGATGGCCAATGGAAGCAACATCCGGCAGCGTTCGGCAATTTCGCGATCGGGATGAGACAGACCAGCTACTAGGGCCGAACGTGCGGCACGTCCCTGACGTACCAACTGTGCCGCGGCTTGTTCACGCACCCGAAACGAGGGATGCCCCAGACGTTCGACCCACTGTTGCAGCGACGGTTCTGCTCCCCACAGCAGCAGCGGGGCCAGTAACGTCATCATCCCTGCCACCCCCATGATCGGCCACAGCGTTCGCATCGATGCCGCTCCCTGCTGGCGATCCTTCCAACCACTCTTGGGCCGAGTATAACCGAACCGCAGGGAAACACCAAGCAGCAATGCCCCCTTCAGCGAGGATGACCAGCACCGTCGCCCCCCTGCGTTCCACCACGCAGCGCTGGCCGACCGTGGGGGACGGTTTAGTACCAGCGGCCCTCCGCGTTCCGCGGCGGTTGCACCGATCGTGGGATGCGGTTTAGTACCATTCGACCCCTGCTTCGCCGGCACGAACTTCGCCGATGATGAACGTCGGCACGCCGTCTTTGGTCAACTGCTGCTGGATGCTTTTGGCGTAATATTCCGCGACGATCATGACAAAGCCAATGCCTTGGTTGAACACGCGATCCATTTCTTCCTGGGGGATGTTGCCAAGTTTCTGCAACCAAGTAAAGACCGGAGGAATCGGCCACGAACCGCGTTTGAGAAACACCCGTTTATCCTTGGGCAGTACGCGCGGAATATTATCGACCAAGCCTCCGCCGGTGATGTGAGCCAAGGCACGCACCACGCGACGTTTGACCGGATAATTCCGCAGGATGGCCTTCAATGGCCGAGCGTAAATCCGCGTCGGCGTGAGCAATTCTTCGCCAACGGTTTTGCCCAAATCTTCCACGTAATCGTGGACCTTCAAGCGTGCATGATCGAAGACCACCTTGCGAACCAAGCTGTAGCCGTTGGAATGAACTCCGCTGGAGGCCAATCCCAGCACAATGTCGCCGACTTGCACGTTTTTGCCATCGATGATGCGATCGCGTTCGACGATGCCCACACAGAAGCCGGCCATGTCGTAATCGCCGGGTTGATAAAAATCGGGCAAAATCGCCGTCTCTCCGCCGGTCAGCGAGCAGTCGGCTTCGAGGCAACCATCGCTGATGCCTTGCACCAGTGCCCGAGTCAATTCGGGATCGTCTTGGGGCATGGCAATGTAGTCGAGGAAGATCAGCGGCTCGCCTCCGGTGCAGAGGCAATCGTTGACCGACATGGCCACTAGGTCGATGCCCACGGTGTCGTGCTTGTTCATCATGGCAGCGATCTTCAGTTTGCTACCGACACCATCGGTGCAAGTGACGATCACTGGCCGACGATACTTCTTGGCGAACAACCAACGATCGTAGTCGATGGAAAACAGGCTCGCGAAGCCACCGAAGCCGTCTAGAACGTGGGGAGTATGCGTTCGGCGTAACAACGGAGCGATCCCGGCGAGGGTTTGTTCGTATTTATCGAGGTCCAGGCCAGCATCGCGGTAGGTGAGTTTCTCTGCCATCGCATCGGCGTCCCAGGCGGAAAGGTCTGCGGTGGTGCAAGCGTCGCAATTGTTGTATCTGAACGCTTGCCTGGGGGCGAGAGTGGATGTCCGCAAAGGGGGAGAGGAACTTCGCTCTTCTGCGTCGTTACCGTGGGTGCGATGGGTTGACACAGGGGCTAACGCCCTCCGCTCAGAAGGGCGCTTCCAGCTCTCCGAGCGGCGGGCGTTAGCCCCCGTGTCTGGCCCGCCGTTGGCATTCCTCCAACAGCACCGTTTCTCAGTGATTGAATAGGAACTCCTTGGAGTTCAACAGCACCCAGAGTAGGTCTTGGGCACCTTCCTTGGGGGTGGGGGCTTGAGCAATCCATTCCAACGCGCGGATGCGTTCCACTTCGGTCGGCAGGCGACTGAGCGTCACCAAGTACAGTTCTTCGACGATCGCCGGCAGTGGCTTTTTCAGGCGGAACGCTTCCTCGATGCGGCCTTTCGGATCGCTAATTTTCTTGTTCAGAAACTCGCCATTGAGCAGATGCAACGCTTGAGCGATGTTCGGTTGCGTGGTCCG
>CALEEC010000306.1 GCA_937949245.1 uncultured Gemmataceae bacterium
GGCTTCGACCGATCCGATGGGGGAAACGCCTCCCGGTATCGAACGCCGACGTACCTCCTATGGCCAAGCCTATCAACGTCCCTGGATGACTCCCTCCCAAGCCGGCGTTCCACCGCTACTACCGTTGCCTCCGCTGCCTTCGTTGTTTTCTGTCGCTCCGCCAAGAGGGGCTGAAGTGTCCTCCCTCTCGACCGCGGCACCTACCATCCAAGCCGAACTAAAGTCCGAAGCGGATGAAACAATCGCTACCGTGGGGTTCCCCACGACGCGGGCTTTGGCTTTTGCCCCTGATTCCAAGGCGGAATCGGCTCGGTCAGAGACGCAGTCCGGCGCGACGGAGACGCTCCGCGACGCGGAATCGGCTGAGCCGAAGTCTTTCACCAGCGAGTTGGCAATGCTCCGCGAGTTGGCCCAGCGTGCGCCGCAACTGGCTGGGCCGAAGATTGTCGATGCCCTCCGCCGGGAGCCGTTTTCGGTCGAATTGCATCTGTTGCAAACGCTCTTGGCGTTGCAGTCGCAGCAGCTCGACGACGCCTTGCAAGCGGTTCGCCGGGCGTTGTACGTCGATCGCAAAGCCGTCTTGGCCCATTTCTTGCATGGCCAAATTGCGGAACGGCGGAACGATACCGACACCGCCCTGCGGGCGTATCGCACTGCATGGGAATTGTCGGCCGATCTGCCCGCGGATCAGCCTGTGACCTACGCCGAAGGGCAGACCATTGCGGAACTACGTTCGGCAGTGCAAAACCGGTTGACCGCTTTGGCCCGTGGTCAGGAGGCAAACTCGTGAGCGTTCGTCGATCCTCTACCTTGGAGAAGTTCAACTGGGAACAGACCCGGCAACGTCTGGTCGATGTCTTACGCGACCTGGAAAGTAGCGAAGAGCCATCCCCTGAGCTGACCGAACGCATCCTGCACCAGCGGGCGCGTCAATTGGCCCAGGCTCCCGTCGCCCAACAGACTCCCGAACAACTCATCGAGGTGATCACCTTCGCTATAGCCAACGAACAGTTCGCCTTATCGACCGAGTTTGTCCGCGAAGTGGTGCCACGGATGCGTTGTACCCCCATCCCTGCCGCACCGGCGCATCTGGTCGGAGTGACCAATCTTCGCGGCGGCATCCTCGCAGTGTTTGATCTTCGCCCCTTGGGAGGCTGGCCGATCGGTGATCGTTCTTCCGAGCGATTGCTGATTCTGGGTACCGAGCGTCCCGAGTTTGGCATCTGCGTCGAAGAAGTCTACGAGGTCACCCGTTGGCCCACCTCGGCGATTCTTGAGTTGCCGACGACTCCGTGGAGCCTCGATCGCAAATTGCTGCTCGGAGTGACCGCCGATATGCGTATTCTGTTGAACGGCGAAGCTCTGTTGCAAGACGAACGCTTTTTCGTCCAGCAACAGGATGCCAACTCTTCTCCAAGCTAACGGATCGGAAGACAACTATGGCTCGTGATCGCACCCCCTCAGCGCCTGACTCAGCGGACACCGCGGCGTCCACGCCCCCGACTCCGCCCCCTGCCGGGACTTCAGCTTCGGCTTCGGCAGCGGCCAATCGACCGGCTCGCTCGATCTCCACGCGTTCTGCGACGTCGCAACCCGCCAACGCTTCTACCTTGCGTATCGACACGCGTGCCCAAGCCATTCTCAACGCCACGGCCGATGGCATCGTCACGATTGATCCGAACGGGCTGATCACCATGTTCAACGGGGCAGCGGAACGGCTGTTTGGTTATCGTGCTGAAGAGGTGATAGGCAAAAACATCAGCATCTTGATGCCTTCGCCCCATCGCGAGCAGCACGACAGCTACATTGCCGACTACCTGCGTACTGGTTTGGCCAAGATTATCGGTCGGGAACGCGAGTTGGAAGGCGTCCGTAAAGATGGCAGCCGCTTCCCGATGGCTTTACGCGTCACTGAACTAAGGCACGCAGAAGAACGAGTGTTCATCGGCATCATTCAAGATATCACCCGACGCAAAAAAACCGAGGAACAACGCGACAAACTACAAGCCAGTATCCGCTCGGCGATCAGTCGTCTGGCTTCGACCAGCACTGAGATATTGGCCAGTACCACGAGCCAGACAGCCGGTTCGCGGCAGCAAGCGGCTGCGGTGACGGAAGTGGTAGCGACGGTCGGAGAAGTGACGCACACCGCGGAAGAGACAGCCAAACGAGCGCAAGTCGTCGGCGAAGCCGCCCAACGCAATCTCGAAAGCGGCAAAGCCGGGCGGAAAGTCCTCGAAGAATCGCTGGCGGCCAAAGCGAAAGTCAAAGAAATAGTGGAATCGACGGCCGAAAACATCCTCGCGTTGGCCGAGCAAGCCCAAGCCATCGGCGAGATCATTGCCACGGTCACCGACATAGCCGATCAAACGAACCTGCTGGCCCTGAACGCCGCTATCGAAGCCTCGCGGGCTGGCGAACACGGGCGCGGTTTTTCGGTCGTGGCCGCGGAAGTCAAAGCCCTGGCCGATCAATCGAAAAAGGCGACCGTCCAAGTCCGGCAGATTCTCGGCGAGATTCAACGTGCGACCAACAAAGTGGTGCTGTCGATGGAAGAGGTGACCCGCGGTGTCGAACGGACGATTGTTCTGGGCAAGCAAGTTAGCGATGCCATCAACGCCTTGATGCGAACGCTGTCGGAAACGGCCGAAGCGGCCATCCAGATCACCGCGTCAGCTACTCAACAGGCTAACGGTATGGTCCAAATCAATCTGGCGATGAAAGACATCGATCAGATCGTCCACCGCAGTCAGAAAGCCTTGGAACAAACGCAACTAGCTTTGGCCGAAATCAACGAATTGGGCAATCAATTGGTCGAACTTGTCTCCGAAAAGGGGTAGTCCACCGTGGACCGCGATCGACTGGTCAAGCGCCTGATGAACACGTTCCTGCAGGAGATGGAGGAACATCTGCGCTCGATCAATCAAGACTTGCTGGATTTGGAAAAATTGCCGCCGGGAGAGGATCGCTCGACGCGCCTGCAATCGTTGTTCCGCAGCGCTCACAGTCTCAAAGGAGCTGCGCGTTCGGTCAATGCCACACTCATCGAGGAAGCCTGCCACGCAGCCGAGGAAATTCTCGCCGCGGCTCGGGCGGGCACCACACCGTTGGACGCGGAACGCATCGCCCTGTTGTTCGAGGCTACCGATGCCATCGAAGAAGCAGGCATGCGTTTACGCGAACAACACGATCTGAGCGATTCCCCTTTGGCCGAGTTGTTGCCGCGGTTGCATGCGGTCATCGGGGGCAATAGCGGCGCGCGTTCAGCGAGTACCGCGGTGATCGCCGCGCCTCTGCCTCAGCCACGACCAACAGTCCCGACGCCCTCGGGGGCTTCCTCATCTCCCGTGTCTTCGTCGTCTCAAGTGATTTCGTCGCCCCAAGCGATTGAGTCGTCTCAGGCAATGCCATCATCCCAGGTGCTTCAGCCATCCCAGCCGTCCGAATCACCTGCCGCGAGGACGCTGCCAAGCGATGCTCCTATAGCCGCTGCCGAAGCCCCAGCCCCAGCCGTAGCCGCAGCGACGGTGCCTTCGAGTTCGCCGACGAAGCCTGCTGCCCCGCCGGCGGTAGTACCTCCGACAGGGCCGACAAGCGTGCCCCATGCGGAATCCCCAGCCACGATCGCTTCCATGGTGCGCGTTTTGCCGGAAAAACTCGACGCTCTGTTAGCCCAGTCCGGCGAATTGCTGGTGGCCCGACGCCGCGTTCGCGGACGCATCGACGACCTGATCCAGTTACGCGAAACGCTCCGCGGATGGCGTTCCGAATGGCGGAGCATCGAACGTCTGCTCGGCCGACGCGGCGAATGCCTCATTTGGGGATTCCCCGCTGGCGAAACCAACGGCTCCTCGATGACGTCTGCATCCTCGGTCGCCTTCCAGACCTCTGCTTCCTCCGCGTTGCTCACGGGACCGGCCTACAAAGCACTGACCAACGTCGGGCAGCGTTTACGCAACTTGGAACGTCAATTGGAAACGCTGACGGCCGAGTTGCTCTACGATTGCCGGGCGCTCGATCAGGTCGCCTCGAATGTCGATGAGCAGGTCCGTCGGGTGCGGATGATTCCTTTTGCCGAAGCCTGTGCCGGATTGGATCGTTTGGTTCGCGATGTAGCCCGCACCTTGGGCAAGGAAGTGGAATTGGTCCTGCACGGAGGCGAGGTCGAACTGGATCGCTCGATTCTCGAACGGCTGAAAGATCCACTGCGGCACCTGATTCGCAATGCGGTCGATCATGGTGCCTGGACGCCGAGTGAAGCGGCACGCTTGGGCCGATCGCCGATCACGCGGATCGAAGTGACGGCCGCTTTGCATGGCGATCACGTCGAAGTCCACGTCCGCGACAACGGCCGAGGCATTCACCTGGAGACACTGCGGCAAATCGCTCGGCAACGGCAACTTCCCGAACCGGCCGACGAACGTGATCTAACGCGTTTGATCTTTCTGCCCGGGTTCAGTACCGCGGAGAAAGTCACCAATGTCTCGGGACGGGGAGTCGGCTTGGACGTAGTCAAATCGGTGGTCGAATCGATGCACGGCTCGATCGGCGTGACCAGCCAACCCAACCAAGGGACGCATTTCTTGATCCGTGTGCCTTTGACGCTGACGACGCAACGGGTGGTGCTGATCGGCGTCAGTGGACAGACTTACGCAGTGCCGGTCGTCAGCGTGGTGCGTCTGATGCGGATTGAACCGGAACAATGGCGTACCGTGGCCCGTAGGCCGATGTTGGCCGTCGATGGTCAACCGGTGCCGGTCGTGTCGCTCGCCGAGACGTTGGGCTTAAACGCCGGCCCACCGCAACCGTCGATGCCGCATCTGGCGTTGATCCTGACGACGGGGAATCGGCGGATCGCCTTCGTGGTCGATGCATTTTTGGCCGAACAAGAGATCGTCGTCAAAGGATTGGGCCATCGCCTGAAGCGTCTGAAGCACCTCTCGGGGGCATCGATCTTGGCCTCCGGCGAGGTGGTCTTGGTACTCAACGCCTCGGGACTGATGGACAGCGTCTTGACCGCTCCCCCCAGAGTGGCACTGCCGACGCGAGAAACCCAGCTACTGAAGCCACGCAAACGCATCTTGTTGGCCGAAGACTCGTTCACCACGCGGACCTTGGAGAAAAGTATCCTCGAAGCGTCGGGCTACGAAGTCCTCGATGCTCCCGATGGTCAGACCGCGTGGCAACTGCTGCAACAAAAAGGGGCCGATTTGGTCGTCAGCGATGTCGATATGCCGCTGATGAATGGCTTTGAGTTGACGGAGACGATTCGCAACTCGTCCTCGTATCGGCACCTGCCTGTGATTTTGCTGACCGCTCGCGAGAACGACCGCGACAAAGCCCACGGTTTGGCCGTGGGAGCCAATGCCTACCTGGGCAAAAGCGGGTTCGATCAATCGCAACTGCTGCAAGTGATCGGGCAATTCCTGTAGCAAACCGCGTGGCTTGGCGCGAGGCGTGGTCATGATTCGGGTGCTAGTTTGCGAAGATTCGAGTACCGCACGAGAACTGTTGGTCGAGATCCTCAAAAGCGATCCATCGATCGAAATCGTCGGTGAGGCACGCAACGGTCGGGAAGCGGTCGACTTGGTCGCTCGCCTGCGTCCGCACGTCGTGACCATGGACATTCACATGCCGATCGTCGATGGTCTGACGGCCACCAAACAAATCATGGCCAGCCATCCGACGCCGATTGTCGTCGTGACGGCCAATCCATCGGTGCAGAATTCGACCTTCGCCATGAGCGTCTTGCGTGCCGGTGCGGTCAGCGTGTTAGAAAAACCCGCAGGACCGTTGGCCCCCGACTTTGAAGAGAGCAGCCGCAAATTGATTACCACAGTCAAAGCGATGGCGAATGTCAAAGTGGTTCGCCTCCGCCGCGATTTGGCCGTGCCTCCGGCCGCAGCCGCTCCCGCCACGACGATTGTTCGTGCGGAACCGAAGTTGGTCGCGATTGCGACC
>CALEEC010000307.1 GCA_937949245.1 uncultured Gemmataceae bacterium
GTGAGCGTCGGCCACAGCGATCGGCCTTGGAGGCCCGCTGGAGCCTGAACCCCCGCTATCTCCAGAAACGTCGGCGTCAGATCCATCAGATTGACGAAATCATCGACCACCCGGCCGCCGGGCACTTTCGGTCCCGCAACAATCAACGCCACGGCAGTGCCGAAGTCGTACAGATTGCATTTCCCCCCAGGGAAGCCTGGTGCCCCATGATCGCCACTGATCACGATCAACGTCTTCTCCAGTTCGCCGGCCGCCTTCAAGCGTTCGACCAACACGCCGACAAACGCATCGAATGCCAGCACCTCCCCCAAATAGTCGGCAAAATCTTCGCGTACTTCGGGCACATCTGGCATGAATGCCGGCAGTTTGCTTTTGAGCGTATCTGGGTCGAGGTTCCATAAGGCTTTGCCCGATCCCTTGATCCATTTGCGATGCGTGTTGGTCGGGCCGAACCAGTAGGCGAACGGTTTATTCGGATCGCGGTTTTTGAGGAAGGCATCGAAGTTGTCGCGTACCTGCTGGTAAAGTGCCGCTTTGGCGGCTTCGACCGACTGCCCTTTGGCGACCGCGGCCGTCACGTTCTGCGAGAACTGGTTGAAGGCCAGGCCGGCGTTCTGGTAGGCAAATTTCTGCTCGCCATAGGGGGCATCGGCCGGGGTGCCCGGCGACCAGACTTTGCCGGTTTTGCCAATCTCGTAGCCGGCCCGCTGCAACAGCAACGGATACGAAGGGATCCGCGCATCCCAGACCGCGCCGGTCAGGATGGCTCCTCGGCCCGTGTTGAAGAAGTAGCGGCCGCTGAGGATGGCACTACGGCACGGCGTACACGACGGGGCCGGCACAAAGGCATGACGAAACAGCACTCCCCGGGCCGCGACCGCGTCGAGATTCGGCGTGCGAATCACCTGATTGGGCGAGGGGCGAGCCTCGATCTGAGCGTAAGCCGAGGCGTAACGTCCCCAGTCATCGGCAAAGCAAAAGAGGATGTTCGGCCGATCCGCGGACAGCGCCGAACTCAGTCCTGTCAGCCAGACAACTATCAGCAGCAAGGTGCGCATCGTGGTGCCCCCGAGAGAAGATCGCGGTAAGGAATCGTCGAACCCCGGATCGAAGCGCCTCGGATTGCACCCGAGGACTAGGACCGGCGACACGTCAATGGCCAAGACGTGTTCGCACTCGCAATCGAATCGCAGGGAATTCGACCGGTGTATTGTGCGAATCGATCACGCCGCGGGCAACCATCCGATGGCCGCGGCCTGCTTCGGCAAAGTCCAGCAACCGAAATCTGGTACGGCTTGCCGAGTGCGGAGCAACAATTATCCCATGGTCGCGGCCAACTCGGGGGTGATTTTCAGATTGGAATACACCGTCTGCACGTCGTCGTAATCGTCGAGGGCTTCGATCAGTTTGAGTACCTTTTTGCCGACTTCCAGATCGGTTTCGACCTCCGCCTTGGGGACTTGGGCGATCGACGCTTCCAACGGAGTGATTTTCGCTTGGTCCAACGCAACCTGCACGCCGCTGAACGCGGAAGGATCGGTGTAGACCCAGAAATGATCGCCGTCGCGTTCGATGTCGTCGGCACCGGCTTCCAAAGCGACGGCCATCAGTTCGTCTTCGGAAACCGTCTTGGCGTCGATCTGGAAGGTGCCCTTGCGATCGAACAAATAAGCGACGCAGCCGGGGCTTCCCATCGTGCCGCCGTTTTTCTCGAAGATTTTTCGTATCTCGCCGTTGGTGCGATTGCGGTTGTCAGTCATGACATCACAAATGATGGCCACATTCCCGGGACCGAAACCTTCGTAGACCAACTCTTCGAGGTTGTCGCCGGCCAACTCTCCGGTGCCGCGTTTGATGGCACGTTCGATGTTGTCCTTGGGCATGCTGACCGCACGAGCTTTGTCAATGGCGTAGCGTAATTTCAAGTTGGTGTCGGGATCTCCACCTCCCGCACGAGCGGCAATGATAATGTAGCGGCTCAGTTTGCTAAACAACTTGCCCCGTTTGGCATCGACGATGCCCTTTTTGTGTGCGATGTTGGCCCAATGCGAATGCCCGGCCATGATGCAAATTCCTCCGCTCGAAGGCTCCTTACGCGCCGTTCGCAGCAAGTTCTCTTTCCCTGGTCAACGGCGCGACAAGCGTTCTAGTTTTCGTCGAACTTCGTCGGGTCGTCCTTCTTTTTTACTGCGCCGATCGCTTTCGTACAATTTGAGTGCGCGTTGGTAAGCCCGTTGGGCTTGCTCCCGTTCCCCCAGGGCGGCGTAGACTTCGCCCAGATGATCCCATACCGTTGGATCTTCGGCCCCTAACGGTAGTTGGGCCGACTTTTCCAGCCAGTGCAGCGCTTCGCGTAGTTGGCCTTTGCGGAACAGCACCCATCCCAGGCTATCGAGGTAGGCGGCATTGTCCGGTTCGTCGTCGGCGAAGTCTTTGCGTTGTGCCCGATCCAGGTCGATGGCTTTGCGAATCATGGTTTCCGCTTCGTCCAGGGCGACGTTGCGATCGGCTAGTTGATAGCCGAGGTCGTTGTTGGCCGTCGCGTCGTTGGGGTCCATCTCTAGGATCAGCCGCAGTTGCTGTTCGGAGCGGGCGTGGTCTTTCATCTCCGAGTAGATGCCGGCCAAGGCGTAGCGAATGTCGCGGATTTGCAGCGGTTGGGTGTACTCCTTCAACAACTCCTGGGCTTCGCGGATCGCGGCTTCGTGCTGGTCCAGCAGCCGGTAGACATGGACTTTGCGCAGACGTATCAGCAACCGATTGCCATCGTTGGCCAAGCGAATGGCATCGTCGGCGGATCGGATGGCTTCGTCGGCTCGGCCCAAATTGGCCCAGGCCAACGCGAGGTAATAATGCAGCAGCACCTGATTGATCGCCTGCGCTCGCTGCAAACCGAGCCGACAGACGCGAACGACTTCTTTCCACTGCCGCTGCATCATCAGCACGCGTAACAGCCCTTCATACACTTCCGCTTCGCCCCAAGGAGGAGCGTGCAGCAAGGCTTGGCGAAACAGCTTTTCGGCCGCCGAGAGTTGTTGGGTGCGCCCCGCTAAGACCGCGAGCATCCGCCAGGTTTCGTAGCAATACTCGCGGCGTTGTTGCCCTAGGTCGTCGAGAGCCTGACGGATCAACGCTTCGCTGATTTCTGGCTCGGAACGCAGCACCGCGAGCATTTCTTTGGCTCGGGTGATGGCCATGCTGCGATCGTCGGGGAGGACTTTCGGATCGTCCTTGGCCACGGCCAGCTTCAACGCATCATCGAGCATGGTCAAGATCGTGGGCGTGGCCGCGTGACGCCTGAGCAACTGAAACAAGCCTCGGTAGATCGCGGCATCGGTGTGCGAATGCAACAACTTCAGGTAAATCGCCTGTGCGGCTTGCCATTGGGCCGGTTCACGCCCCAATTCGCGGGCATACAGTAGATGCAAGCCCACATGGTTCGGCTCGTGTTCCAGATGGCGCCGAAGTTGGGGGATAATGTCGTTTGCTCGCCCTAATTTGCGGAGCAACTGAATCTTGCGCTCATACGGTTCCACTTGCGACGGATGCAAAGCCAAGTAAGCGTCCAGGGCGCGTAACGCCTCGACCCATTTTTGCTGAGCGTAGTAGACCTCGCACAAGTTCCAATGCAGGTGCCCCGCAGCGTGCGGTTTGTCGGCTTGCTGCGGATCGGCAAACACCTTCTGGGCCGCGTGGAAGGCTTGTACAGCGGCGTCGAACTGTTGCTGCGTCAGAGCGAGTTTGCCCAGACTTTCGTAGTGGCTGGCCAACATCTGGGCGATCTGCTTGGCGGTGTAGCCGTGTTCGCGCAGGAGCCGATCGCGGTGTTCTTGGAGTAACTGCACACAAGCCCGGTGGGCCGCTTCGGCCGCGGGCAGGCGTCGCAGTTTTTCGGCTAAAGCGATGACTTCCTGCTGGAGCTGGATCGCCGCGTGCGGAGCCGCGTGGATACGCCGTGAACGGGTGCCAGCCTGGAATGCCGCGAGAGCCTCTTCGTAGCGGGCGAGTTCCTTCAGATGCACCCCCCGAAGTCCCCAGACTTCGTAGTTCTCGGGGTCGCGCTCTAGCACTTCCTGCGAGACAAGCAAGAGTTCTTCGGAACGACCCACCTGCAGGTACAACGGCACCAAGATCGTTTTGGCCGCGGTCGATTCGGGGTCAAGTCGAGCGGCTTCTTCCAGCGTCTGGATCGCCTCGACGATCTGTTCGTAGCGTAACTGCCGAATGCCCAGCCCGTACAAAGTGCGTGCGTGCCGTAACAACTGCTCGGCCTTGTGTCGATCGAGTTGTTCCCGCGTGAGCGGACCGGTTTCCAAGGGCAGCGGCCGATCTTCGGGAACCCCCTGCTGCGCCCCGACGGAAGCAACCGTGGGACCGAGGACACTTCCCACCAGCAGCCAACCGATCCACTGCCTTTGGAACTTCATGCGTCTGTTCTCCCCAGCGAACGCAGATCACAACCATCGGCGGATTGTAGTCGTAGTACCTACGACGAGCAACCCGACTCACGTCAAGCCCATCCACACGTCAACGCATGCCACGCGATCCCATGCGACGTCAACGCATGCCCATGCCACGCGATCCAACGCGTATCGAGCCAGCCGACGTATGCCGATCCGTGCCGAGCCAGCCAACGCGTGCGGAGCGATTCCCCCCGGGCATAGCGGATTCAACTGGCCTTGCGCCGCGTCTCGCTTTCGGGATAGCGAATGCGGGCGTGATAGACGGCGATCAGGCTTTTCGACAGGCTCTCTTCGATGCAATGCAGTTCGGTGAGAGTCAGTCCCGATTCGTCGAACTGCCCATCGAGCAAGCGTTTCATGCACAGGTCGTGGACCAACTTGCGGATGCTACTGGGAGTGGGCGAGGACAACGCCCGACTGGCACTCTCGGCACAGTCGGCAAGCATGAGGATGCCGTTCTCTTTGGTCTGCGGTTTGGGGCCCGGATAGCGGAACGCGAACTCCAGTTCGGTATGGCCGTGCCTGTTTTGTTCTTGCAGCCGCATCGCTTCGCGGTAGAAATATTCGACCAAGGTCGTGCCGTGGTGCTGCTGAATGAAATCGATGATCGGTCGCGGCAGGCGATATTGCTTGGCCAAGGCGGTGCCATCTTTCACATGGCCGATGATGACTAAGGTGCTTAACGCCGGTTCGAGTTGATCGTGGCGATTGTGGCCGTTCTGATTCTCGATGAAATAATGCGGCTTGAGCATTTTACCGATGTCGTGATAATACGCCCCGACCCGCGTTAGCAACGAGTTGGCCCCGATACTGTCAGCGGCCGCCTCCGCGAGCATGGCGACTGTCATACTGTGATTGTAAGTCCCCGGCGCACGACGGATCAACTCTTGCAACAGCGGATGACTACTGTCGGCCAATTCCAACAGGCTGACGTCTGTGACGATGCCAAAGATGCGTTCAATCAAAGGCAGACTGCCGCTGATGATGAATCCAGCGAACAATCCCCACAAGAAATGACGGGCGGCATCGTAAGCGATGAACCTCGGCGATTGATGCGTGAGGATCTCGGTAGCGATGGTCATGGTTAGGTAGGCTGCTCCGGCCAAGATGCCAACCTCGACCGGCCGGGTGCGACTGCGAACATCGCGTAACAACAGCACGGCCGTGGCCATGCCGCTCAGTTGGATCAACAATGGCCCCAGACTGGCCCCCATCGCGACCGACACGATCAAAGCCAACGAAAACGACACCATCAAAGCAAACGGTGCCTGATAGACGATCGTCAAAATCATCGCCGTCACGGTCATGGGGATCAACGTGGCGTGCCAGGGCGGACGTGAGAGGATCAGGGCCAATTGCAAGGTGACCACGATCAAGATGCAGACGCCGACAATCTTGGCGAAATCTTGGGCCAAGGCCCGTTGATGGTTCGATACATAAACCACTAGCACCGCCGTCAACAACAGGACAATCAGGAACAACGATAGCGCTCGCCGAAAATGGTCCCCCAAATCGAGACTCTTCATGTAGGCACGGTGTTCTTCTTCGAGGACGGCCAATTTCTCGGCGGTGATTGCTTGATCGCGTTTGACCAGCAGCAAGCCCGTCAGATAGTGATCGATGATCGGCACCACGGGAGGAGGATCTTCGACGGTGTGGCCGTGTTCGCGTAAGATTTGCACCCGGGCTTCTTGTTCATCGCGCAAGCGGGCGGTATGGGCTTCGTTGATCATGGTGAACGAAACCCGCACCCGTAGATCGTGATCGCATTTCTCGCCGACGCGGTAGGGCAGGGGAGGGCCATGCAGATAGGCCAGCAGAGTCACCAAAACAGCGGTGGCCAACACAATCAGCAAACGTGACAGCGTGGGCTTGTGCCAAAGATCAGCCCAACAAGGGGTATCGCAGCGTGACGAACGCTGTCGGCCGTCCCATTGGCCCAAGCGTGCGGGCTTTCGACTCAAACCGAACATCAGGTCTTCCTTGTCCTGAGTTCTGGGGCGAAGGCCGTGTGTCGCTTGCCGAGCATCGCATCCGGCAATGCTCGACGAGACCGGCGAACGGTCACGCTTTCTTGCGGAGCGGGTCATCCTCATACGCCAGAACAATTTGCTGCACCAACGGATGCCGAACGATGTCCCCTTCGCCCAAGTGGACGATGGCCAAGCGATCGATATTTTTCAATCGTTGAATCGCGTCGATCAAGCCACTTTTCACCGTCTTGGGCAGATCGTTTTGCGTGATGTCGCCCGTCACGATCACTTTCGAGCCAAAGCCCATGCGGGTCAGGAACATTTTCATCTGCGGTATCGTGGCGTTTTGCGCCTCGTCGAGGATGATGACGGCATTATTCAGCGTTCGTCCGCGCATGAAGGCCAGCGGGAGAATCTCGATCACGTCATTGTCCAAGTACCGTCGCACCGTTTCCGGCTCCATCATGTCGTTGAGCGAGTCGAACAACGGACGCAGGTACGGATTGACTTTGGCGGCAATGTCTCCAGGAAGAAAGCCGAGCTTTTCGCCCGCTTCGACCGCAGGACGTGCCAAAACCAAGCGTTTGACCGCCCCTTGCCGCAACAGCGTCACGGCCATCGCCACGGCCAGAAACGTCTTGCCCGTCCCCGCCGGACCAACGCAGATGGTCAAATCGTTCTCGCGCATGGCTTGGACGTAACGCCCTTGACCATCGGTGCGTGGCCGGAGATACCGACCTCCATCGAGAATTGCAAGTCCAGACGCGGCCCCCCGTTCGCTGCCGGCACGTACTACTTCCAAAATCGTCCGCACGTCTTCAGGCGTGATTTTGTTCTGATTGCGCAGGACGCTACGCAGTTGCGCGAACACCCGCTCGGTCTGAGCGACGGCCTCTTCGCTGCCGTCGATTTGAATCGTGTCGCCCCGAGCCACCAAACGAACGCCCAGCGTGTCCCGCACCAGGCGGAGATTCGCATCACGCGGGCCAAACAGCAAGACGGCCTCATCGCGGCTGTCGAGCGTTACATTGCGAGATACGGTTGCCGGTTCGGCCATGTTGCCCTCGATGGTCTAAAACTCGGATTCTCGGTTTTGGCGACGCCGAGGCAGCGTCCGGGAAATCCCCCCTTGTGGTCTCGTTCTTCTCTCGGGCAGTTACCCGCTACAAGCCTAGCGGCCAACCACGACGAGTGGATCTGCTCTCGTTCTTATTGTAACCACCAATACGCCAGGGGAGCGGCCAGCAACAAGGAGTCGATGACATCCAACACCCCCCCGAAGCCGGGAATGGTTTGGGAGGCGTCTTTGGTTTGGCAATCGCGTTTGAGCATCGATTCGGCCAAGTCGCCGAACACGCCGGCAAGACCGACGATCAGACCAAACACTACCGCTTCGGGCCAACCATAGCGGAAGACCTCTCCCAGTTGGGCCAACCCCACGGCGGTCAACACGGCCAGGAGCATACCACCGCTGAAGCCTTCCCAGGTTTTTTTCGGAGACAGGTAAGGGGTCATTCGGTGTCGGCCGATTGCTCGGCCGGTCAGATACGCTCCGATGTCGCAGCACTTGGGAACAAAGACAGCCAACGTCAACGCCAACGACGACCGCGGCACGCCCTCGCTGATGGGAAAAGTCGCCGTGTCGATCCAACGCAGTTGGGCCAAAAAACTCGGCAGCAGCCCCAGATAGAAGAGCGTGAACAAACCCATGGCCGTTCGTGGGATCACTTGGCCGGGACCGCGGAAGTGGTACATTTCGTACAGAATCATACCGATGGCGGTAGCGGTGAAGCTGCCCAACGACAGCGGCAGACCGTTGGGCAAGGCCCTTTCGGGCGCTGCCCACTGGGCCAATGGAATCGACCAATTCGCGGCCAAGATCAGAGCAACGCCGACAAACGTCGGCCAAGCCGGCGGACGCAGGTCTTGCGGCAACAGTTGCCGCAGTTCGTACACCCCAGCTAAGCAAAAGGCACTCAGCCCCAGAGCCAGAAACGGAAACCACGGTGCCAGATGCCGATCGACCACCACGATGCCCAACGCTAAGGCGGCCAACAGCGACCCCATCCACAACCGCGTTTTCAACATGTCATTTCAGCCCGCCGAATCGCCGTTCCCGCCCCGCGTAATCGATGAGAGCCTGATGCAGCAACGCGCGGTCAAACTCCGGCCAACAGCGTGAAGTTACCCATAGCTCCGCGTAAGAAATTTGCCAGAGCAAATAATTGCTCAGCCGCATCTCTCCTGCCGTGCGAATGAGCAGATCGGGATCGGGCATGCCGGCAGTGTACAAGTGATCGGCGATCGTGGTTTCCTCGATGTCGCTGATGGCCAAAGTCCCGGCTTGGACTTTCGCGGCAATGGCACGCATGGCATCAACGATTTCGCCCCGCGAGCCGTAGTTGATCGCCAAGCACAAGGTCATCCCCGTGTTGCCGGCGGTTTGCGTTTCGCTTAAGGCTAATTCGTTGAGGACTTCCGGCGTTAATCCTTGGCGTCGGCCGATCATACGGAAGCGGATGTTATGGTTAAGGATCTCGGCACGCTCGTTGATCAAGTAGCGTTGCAGCAGGGTCATCAGAAAGTCCAGCTCGGTCTGCGGCCGTTTCCAATTTTCCGAACTGAGGCAATACAGCGTCAGTTGCTCGATGCCCAGCCGAACGCATTCTTCCACGATCTGACGCACCGTCTGCGCTCCTTGCAGATGCCCTTCCTGACGCGGCAGCCCTCGTTCTTGTGCCCATCGACCGTTCCCATCCATGATGATGGCAATGTGCCGCGGCAACCGTGCCGGGTCCAACGGCAGCGATAGTGTTTGGGCATGTGGATCGAGCGTCGAGGGCATACCGTAGACCTCCCTGCCGAGCGAACCAGAACGAGTCGCCATGAACAGCAATTCCCCACGAGCCAAGCCGACGATTCCCAACGAACGAGTGAGCCAAAGCCCGCCGGCGATTCCTACTCCCCACCTGCGAGGGAGCCGCGACCAGCCGGCGGACTTCCGACCCCATCAGACCACAATCGTCTGTGCCCGATCGGGACCGACCGAAATCACCGACACTTTCACTCCGACCAATTCGCTAACGCGATCGATGTACCGGCGAGCCTCTTGAGGCAGATCGGTCAGCTTGCGCACGGTGGAAATGTCGGTGGCCCAACCGGGGAGCGTTTCGTAGATCGGCTGACAGCGTTCGAGTTGCTCGGCGTCTGCGGGGAAGGTGTCGATCCGCTCGCCGGCGCAGTGGTAGCCGACGCAGATGCGTACTTCGGGCAGTCCGCTGAGCACATCCAGCAGCATCAGGGTCACTTCATCGACCCCGGCCAACCGGGCGGTGTAACGTAAAGCGACGCTATCGAGCCAGCCGACGCGTCGCGGCCGACCGCGCCCAACGGCGGCGCCGGTGGCTGCTGGCGTTCATGCTGCTGCTGACGGCTTCGGCCGGGGCGGTGGCTCTGCAAGCTCGGCACACCGCCCAAGCGGCGGAGCGCGCTCGCCGGGCTGGTCAGGC
>CALEEC010000308.1 GCA_937949245.1 uncultured Gemmataceae bacterium
CCGCCAGTGACTGTGGTACGCTGTTGATATGCCAAGAAGACCACGTGCTGATGAAGCTGGTGGGCTTTACCATGCGTTGAATCGCGGTAATGCCCGTCAGGCTATCTTTCGAAAAGATGCAGACTATGAAGCCTTCGAGAAAATTCTCTCCGAGGGGCTGGCACTCTACGATGTTTCTCTGTTCTCGTTTCAGCTGATGCCCAATCATTGGCATTTGGTTCTGAGGCCCAACCGTGATGGTGCGATGAGCGATTTCTTGCGGTGGGTCACGGCGACTCACACCATGCGTTATCACGCCCATTACCACACTTCGGGTCAAGGGCACGTCTATCAAGGGCGATTCAAGAGTTTTCCGATTCAGGACGATGAACACTTTTTGACGGTTTGCCGCTATGTTGAAAGGAACGCTCTGCGTGCTGGATTAACCAACCGTGCTGAGGCTTGGCGTTGGGGATCGTTGTATCGCTGGCTTCAGCGGCCCGAACCAGAACCGAAACTCTTGACAGCTTGGCCGATATCTCGTTCGCCCAAATGGGTTGAGCGTGTGAATCAAGCTTTGACAGACGCCGAACTCCAGGCCATTCGCACTTCTGCACAGCGTGGCAGTCCCTTTGGAGATGACCGCTGGGTAGAATCAACAGCAAAACGATTGAACCTGGAATCATCACTGCGTCCCCGAGGTCGTCCCCGCGTCCGTTTTGATCCCGAAAATGAAAACAACGAGTCCTGACCCCTTTGATTTGGCTCAAACTGGTTTACCAACACGTCGATAGGAGCGGCAAAAACGAATCTTGCATGTTCTTGCTAGACCGATAATTCCATCATGTTTTATTTAGAATTGTCTTGCCTCTAATGGATTTGGAATTTCCTGATTTGGGTTAACATAATCCAAACCCAGGAGACATTCCATGACCAAAAATCGAAGAACATTTACTGCTGAACAAAAGGCCGAGATCGTCAGACGCCACCTCAAAGACAAGACTCCGATCAGTACGCTGGCCGAAGAACTGTCGCTGCAGCCGACTCAGATATACCAGTGGGTCGCGATGGCTCTGGAGCAGCTCGACAAGCTGTTTGCCAAGAACGAAAACGGTAAGCATTCCTCTCCCAAGGCCGCTCAGAAGATCGCCGACCTCAAAGACCAAAAGATCAAACGGCTGGAAGCTAAGCTAGCTGACAAAAACGAAGTCATCGCCGAGCTGATGGAGGAGAACGTCAAAGCAAAAAAAGCCAATGGGGACCTCTGAAAGGCGTCTGGGTCCCCCACGATGTTCGAGACTCGATCATCGACTACTTCCAATACTGGATGCAGCGTTCGGAACTTCCCTGCAAACAGTTGCTCAAGTGGGCTGGCCTGGAAACCAGCAAATTCCACAACTGGAAAAAACGCTATGGGAAAATCAACCAGCACAATGGCCAGCTTCCACGGGACTGGTGGCTGGAGGAATGGGAGAAGCAAGCCATCCTCGATTTCCATGATCGCTTTCCATTGGAAGGTTACCGGCGGCTGACGTTCATGATGCTCGATGAGGATGTCGTGGCGGTCAGTCCCAGTTCGGTTTATCGCGTTCTCAAAGCTGCCGGGCGACTGGATCGCAAGACCATCAAGCCCAGCAAGAAAGGGACAGGTTACGTTCAACCCGGGAAAATCCATCAAGAATGGCATACGGATATCAGTTATCTCAACCTCGGTGGCTCATTTTATTTTCTGATTTCCGTGCTCGACGGTTATAGCCGCTACATCGTGCATTGGGAAATTCGTGAGGCGATGCGAGAACAGGACGTCGAGCTGGTGCTGACGCGTGCGTTGGAAAAACATCCTGGCGTTACGCCTCGGATTATCAGCGATAACGGCCCCCAGTTCATTGCCAAAGACTTCAAGGAATTCATTCGGACTTACAACCTGACTCACGTTCGAACCAGTCCCTACTATCCTCAAAGTAATGGCAAGCTCGAACGCTGGCAGGGCTCGATCAAGCAGGAGTGCATTCGCTTGACTTGCCCAGCGACCCTTGAAGAGGCACAGAAACGAGTTGCTGCTTATGTTCATCATTACAATCATGTCCGCTTGCACAGCGCTATTGGCTACATCACGCCAGCCGATTGCCTGGCTGGTTTGAGTACAGTGATCGCACAGGAACGAGATCGAAAACTGGAAGAGGCGCGACAGCGTCGATCAGAGAATGCTCGATCAAAAAAACTTGTTGCCTAGAAATCTAATTGCCAAGCGCAACAGCGCAGGCTATAACCAAAGAACTTGTACGGAGGATAGGGCTCTGCTGGGGAGCAACCCGAGCGCCGCTGCAAGAGCCGAAGTTTGAAGAGGGTGGTCAGCAACGGCCACTCCTCTACTCTTCAAACTTTGGCCTCAATGCGCTAAACCCAAAGCTCAAACCCTGATCAAATCTTCCATTTTTTTCACCGTTAACCCAAACCGAAAATTCCACTTCCCGCTGAACCAAGACACTCGCTCGCTTCGGCATACTCGGCGAGCGCTGCCAGCGCGGAGACGAATCGGATCGACTCGCCGAAATCGGTGCTGTCGGATAATTCTCGCAGCAGCAAATCCTTGCGGGGAAAAC
>CALEEC010000309.1 GCA_937949245.1 uncultured Gemmataceae bacterium
AAAAGATCACCACACATTGTTAAAACCAATATAACCAGAAAGGCAGAAAATTTAAAGCCCAAACCTCCGATCAATGAAAGGAAAATAAAACGATGAGAAAGTTCAGCATCCTACTGATACTATTTATATCTTGTATGCTCATTACTTCCTGTTGGAGTCATAGAGAAATAGAAAACCTCGGATGTGCGTCTGAACTATGCTGTGGATGAAGGGCGATTGCGCGAAGGAATGCAGCGCTTGACCCGTTACGTCGAGCAACGCCGAACACGACCATCGCTCGCAGCAGCAGACACCGATTCTGCTCAAGCAGCGTAAACAATTCCATGCCTTGCGTTGGGAACCCCTTATTGCCGAGCCAAGGTGTCTTCGATCGGCGGATGTCGAATCGTGTGGACGATCCAGACGAGGCAAGCCAACGCCAGTAAATAGCCGATCGCCGCCAAAGGGTACGGCCCCACGGTGCGAAACAGAAAGACGAGGACGGCTTCTTTGACGCCCTTGACGTCTCGGGTATCGGGGGCTTGCTGATTCATGCCTGCGAGCAGAATCATCGTCGCTACAAAAGCAAGGCCCAAGGTTGCCAGAGCCATCTGCCAAGTGGCCTCCCACCAGGTGTATTCTTTGACGAACCGAATCCACCTCGGCCCCAGACGCCGTTCGAGTTCATCCATCACCAAATCGCGGGACTTGGGCTTGGCGCACTCGAGCGTCAGTTCTTGATTTTCTTGATCGTCCTCTCCCTTCCAGAAAACGGTGATGTCGGTATTTCGCAAATTCGCGGTGACTTTCTGGATGTGGGAATATTCGACCGTTTTCGTTTGCGGAGATAAAAACGCTCGAAAGTTCTTGCCGTTGTCGATCGCCTCCGCCGCGGCATCGGCAGCCGCATTTTTTTTCCGATCGACATACAACGCATTCGCTGCGAACAAGACAAAGATCGTCTCCCCTTCGGATTCACCGACCAGCAAAAAACATCGCGGTATCGATGGCTCGAACGCAGACGATTTTGCCGAAGATTGCTGGCGTCGGGCAGGATAGCTCGTTGCCGACCGACGGGGGGAAAGTTCCTCCTCCCCGAAGTCGAGTTGCAATTCAGCGGCTGGCTCGGCGTTTTTCCGCGGCCGTGGCCGTGACTGCGAGACATTCGATCCGGGGGCTTTCTGGGACGGTTCATCGATCGGATCGAACAGAAGCTCCATTTCGTCCTGGGCGGCCGACTTCGCGGTTGCGACACGCGGTTTCCGCTGCGGTGGTTCTGGGCCGAAGTCCAACTCCCCATCGTCGGTTGGCGGTTTTGACGCAACACGCACGGGCTTTTTTGGTGCCTCCGATGCCGCCGCCGATGCCGGTGAACCCGATGATGCCGCCGATGCCGGTGAATCTGTGGGGAGATCGAGCGTCAGTTCCAGCATCAGTGGTTCCTCCTCACCGCCGGACGAGGGCATGGCAGAGTCGCGCTTCCCCGGAGGTGCGGTTGGTAGCTTCCTCGATGATTTGGCGGCGACCTTGGATGTCGATGCAGGATCGTCGGTCACGACTTCGGCTTCGAGGATGTTTTCCGCGGAGGTCGCTTGCGCTTCCTTCTCCGAACGCACCATGACGGGTTGTTTGCATCCCGGACAACGCACCCGTTTTCCCAACAGTTGGTCGGGAGTCTTGAACCGCTTGCCACAATCACAGCGGACGATGATGGACATGAGCGGGCGACTTTTCCTAGGAGAATGTAAGCAATCCATCGAGTTCGTGTCGTTACTCACGATCTCTATGAGAAGATATTTTCACTTTGGGTTCAATCGGAAAACTCCATTTTCTCGCAAAGTCGAGGGGAATTCTCGCTCTTCTTGGTGCTTCGGCAGTGCGGTTTTTCAGAGAGTCGAGGGGGATCTTGCTTTTCTTGAGCGACGAAGTTTCTAGAACACCGCTAGGTAGAACATTTTCGTTCCCTCAAGGAGCGTCGCCCGATGGCAGACTATACGTTGGCCGAATTGGCCAAAATGTTCGATCACTCTCTGTTGCAACCGACGTTGACCGATGCCGACCTCGAAAAGGGGTTTTTACTCGCACGGGAGTATCAGGTGGCTTCCGTCTGTATCAAACCTTACGCCGTGAGCATGGCCAAACAATGGCTCGAAGGTTCGGGAGTTTTGGTAGGCACGGTGGTTGGCTTTCCTCATGGAGGACATTTGACCTCGATCAAGGTCGACGAAGCCCAACGGGCGATGGACGACGGTGCCGTGGAACTCGATATGGTGGTCAACATCGGCAAGGTTCTCAGCAAAGATTGGGGCTACGTTAGTCGCGACATTGCCGCCGTGGTCGAAGCCTGCCATCAACGCCACGCGAAAGTGAAAGTGATCTTTGAAAATTGCTATCTGCAAGACGAACACAAAGAGCAATTGTGCCGCATCTGTGGCGAGGTGAATGCCGACTGGGTCAAGACCTCGACCGGCTACGGCGACAGCGGCGCTACCGATCATGATCTGGCGTTGATGCGTCGTTGTTCTCCGCCCCATGTGCAAGTGAAAGCCGCCGGGGGGGTGCGGAATTTCGATCGCGTGTTGGCCGTGCGTGCTTTGGGCGTCACCCGCATTGGTGCGACGGCGACCAAAGCGATTCTCGATGAGTGCAAAGCTCGCCTGGGCGGTTGATCTTGGTTGCGGCATGTGCCTTCCAAAGGGTTTGCCCTTCAGAAAAGCCAGTCGAACCATTCCAACGCGATCAGCAGCAGCAGCAACATCATGCCGAGCCATACCCACTTCTTGCACCAGAACCGCTGGGGAACTGGCTCGGTCAATGGCACGATCGTGTCTTGCGAGCCGTTTCCTGATGCATCGGCCAAAGCCGGGTCGGCTACCAACATCGCGGATTCGCTATGGGTCAGCAGAAGTCGGCGGAG
>CALEEC010000310.1 GCA_937949245.1 uncultured Gemmataceae bacterium
AACTCGAGCAGACTGCGGCCCGTCGGTTTGTTCGTGATGCCGCCGATGAGGTACATGTACGGCCCCGCCAACGCGGCGGTGCCCAGCAGCAAGGCCAACCCTTGGGTGCTGGTCATACGCCAACTCCAATGCGTTCGCCAGGCCAACCCTAGCAAGACGCCACCGATCACAGGCACCAGCAACAACCCCTCGGGTCGCACCAGATACGCGGCTCCGCAGGCCAAGCCGGCCAGCAGCATTTTCCACCACCGCGGCGAACGGTACGATTCGATGGCCCCCCACAGTGCCCCAGCCACGACCAGCAGATACACCCCTTCGGACAGACCATCGGTCGTCAGACGCACGCAGACCGGCAGCATCTGATACAGTGCCACTGCTCCCAATGCGGTCGAGCGATCGAAGCATCGAAGTGCGATCCGATAGGTCACTGGGATCAACAGTAGTGAAGCAAGCACGCTCGTCAGTTGGGCGGCCAGCATCATCGACTCGGCCGTGGTGCCTAGCCATTGACGGATCGGCCCCGCGACGGCCGCGAGCGCAAGCGAATACCCGGGGGGATGTTCCGCGGCCCGCAGGACTTCGGCAAGTGTCTTGTTCTCGGGAGGCGATTGCAGATGCAGCGCCAAGCGAATGAAGCCAATGCTGTCGCGGGCCGTCACCTGCGTATGCGCGATGAGCCAACCGCGAACACTCACTGCCAACAACGCGATGGCCAACAACCAGGGCCAATCGAGCCGCTCCGAAGTGGAATGACTCGACACGGGTTCGATTTGCGCTGCGTCCATGCTCTCCCCTTGTTTGGGGGCGTCAAGTTTAGCCGATTCCTCGACCATAGACTAGGCAAATGCGCTTTGCCAGGTCAATACGAACCATGCGCGCCAACAACGACAACGGAGATTGTCGGGGCCAATCTCCAGCGACACATGTCAACGATTCCCAAATTCCCAACGTCGTCGGGAGATTCCGCCTCCCAACGACGTGCGTCGTTGCCGCACCATCGCGACGATAGCGTGACAATCCACAATCCCCGACGAGAACCGACGCCGCGAGTCATCAGGGGGGCATGCCCTATCGACGCGATTCGCGGGCTTCCAGCGTCATCGGAACGATTCAAACCCTCTGCGACTACCATCGACGGCGCGAAACGGATCGCTAAGATAATGATTAGGCATGGACCGCAGTCGCTCTTTTCGCCCCGAACTTGGGTAAGCATTTATGGTCCGACGGAAGTATCTGTTTCCGCAGGTCATCGAACTGAATTACCAAGCCGGTCGCAAACTCGGTGTCAACGTCTACTTGATCGATGGTGGAGAGGAATATCTCCTGATCGACATTGGCTTTGAAGACACGGTGCCGGAAATCATCGATCTCATTCGCGCGATGGATTTCAGTGTCTCGAAATGCAAAATGATCATCGCCACGCATGCCGATGCCGATCACATCCAAGGACTGCGCCGGGCCAAGGAGATGTTCAAAACCAAAATTGCCGCCCATCCGCTGAGTGTCGGACCGCTCGAATCGGGCGATGCGGTGCAGACTTATGCTTCGATCGCCGCTCAGAATATCGAAATTCCGATGCCGGCTTGCAAAGTCGATGTGCTGCTCAACGAAGGCGACACTATCGAGGTCGGCAAGGCGAAACTCCACGTTTGGCATACTCCCGGCCACACCCCCGGCCAACTGAGTTTCCGCATGGGCAACCTGTTATTCTCCGGAGACAATATCTACAAAGATTCTTGCGTTGGTGTCATCGATGCCCATCATGGCTCGAATCTGCCGGACTTTATCCAATCGCTGCAACGCATCCTCCACGACGATTCCGAATACTTGCTGCCCAGTCATGGTCCTTGTTTCAAACGCGACCGCAAGATCATTCAGAAAGCGATCGATCGCCTGACCCAGTACCAGTACATGGCCGACTTCGGCACCTGTGCCGTCAGTTGGCCATTGCTCGATGAATGGGAAGCCGATATCATCGCTGGAAAACTGCCGAAATTCAACTGACGGATCGAAACCTCAATATCTTCTCTTATTCGCTAACGAACGCATGCCACTGGATGTTCTCGATGGCCAACGCCCAAGCAAGCATCACGCATCAACCGTATGTCTCGGCGGAGACGCCCCCCCACGAATTCACCTGGCCCGCGGTACTCACCGGGGCGATTTTAGGCATCATCTTTGGCGCTTCGTCGCTCTATTTGGTGCTGAAAGTCGGCCTGACAGTATCGGCCTCGATCCCGGTGGCCGTGCTATCGATCACGCTGTTTCGGGCGTTTTCTAAGACGTTCGGCCTACGCCGGGCGACCATCTTGGAAAACAACATTGTGCAGACGACCGGTTCGGCAGGAGAATCGATTGCCTTCGGCGTGGGCTTGACGATGCCCGCAGCGTTGTTGTTGGGCTTCGATATCGACATCATTCGCGTCATGACCGTGGGCGTCTTGGGCGGATTGTTGGGCATCTTGATGATGATTCCCCTGCGGCGGGCTTTCATCGTCAAACAGCATGGCCAATTGACCTATCCCGAAGGAACCGCCTGTGCCGATGTGTTGATCGCTGGTGAGAAGGGCGGTGGCACGGCCCAGATGGTGTTCCTCGGTTTCGGCATCGGTTTCATCTACCAGTTCTGCATGAAGGCGTTGAATCTGTGGAAGGAGGAAGCCGAGCAAGCCTTGTATGCCAAGACGGCCGAGGGGACCACCGTGGGGTTGAAAGGTGCCGTTCTGGGAGCCGAGTTGTCGCCGGCTTTGTTAGGGGTAGGCTACATCATTGGTCCACGCATCGCGTGTGTCATGGTTGCGGGAGGGGTGCTGGCCTATTTGGTGCTGGTGCCGATGATCGTATTTTTCGGCGATTCGCTGACGCAACCGGTGCTCCCGGCCATCTCGAAAATCGACGACAAAACCGGCCAAGATGTTGGGCTGATTGCCAACATGAGCGTCAGTCAGATTCGCAACAACTACATCTTGTACATCGGCGCGGGCGCGGTCGCGGCCGGCGGCATCATCAGCATGTTTTACGCCCTGCCGGTGATTGTGGCCTCGATGCGTGCCGGTTGGCGGGACTACACCGCCGAACGCGCCGCGGCACGTTCCGGTTCGACCATGCAACTGCCACGCACCGAACGCGATCTGTCGATGCAAGTG